>JAFGEN010000336.1 GCA_016931595.1 Candidatus Aminicenantota bacterium
ACGATGACGAAAGCCGGGTCGGCGAGGCCCAGGAGGGATGAAACGGCGTCCTGGGGCCGGGGCGCTTTCTGGGGATTGAAGCTGTATTTCAATAGGAGGCGGTTTGCGGAGGGGGCCACCTCGACGACCGGCCCATCGGGTCCGAAATCCGATGCGGCGATTCTCGCCCGGACGAAATCGGCCGCCTTGTCCCCCGTCAGCGTCCTTTCCCCCGACGCCGATGACCTCGAAACGGCAGCCACAATCCGGGGATCCGCAAGGTCCACTCCATAGACAAGACCGCGGAGACGCCGAGAAAGGGAGACCGAATCCTGATCCTTGACATCCAGGCTGCGGAATCGCAAGCCCTCCGGGGAACAGGCATTGAGCGAGGCCAGGGCGGCCGCTATGTCCAGCGGGCCGCCGGCCCGAAATTCGAGCCGCTCGTCCCGGCCCTCCATGCCCAGGGCCAGGGGCGGGAGAAACGACATCCTCATCTTCGGATGAAACCCTTCCGAATAGGCGACCGCGACGCCGGCCCGGCGGAAGGTCCGTTGAATCGTGTTGATCAGGTCGTTATGCCCGATATACCGGATCGGGCCTTCCTTGATATAAACCGCTTCCACGCGCAGGAGTTCGCCGCCCCGTCTTCCGTCGTTCCGCTCCTCCGCCCCATTCGACCCGGCCCCGGTGGGGACGGGCGGAAACGTTTTATCCACCTGCTTGATCCAGCCGCATCCGCGGCACGCCCCGCACGATTCGTCCAGGCAGGACGGCGTGGTCTCGGCCTTCAAGGCCCGGTCATTCTCCCGCCGGAAGAATTCCCGGGTCATCCCGGTGTCCATATGATCCCAAGGGAGGACGGCTTCCAAATCCAAGGCGGCCAGGTACGATTCCGGGTCCACTCCTTCCTCGCGGAATGCCTGTTGCCACACGTCGAAGCGAAACTTGTCTCCCCAGCTGTCAAACCGCGCGCCAAGTTTCCAGGCCCGTAGGAGGACGGAGCCCAGCCGTCTGTCTCCGCGCGAGAAGACCCCCTCCAGGAGGGAATTCTCGATCGGATGGACTTTGACCTTGACATTCCGCCGCCTGGCCAGCCGGTCGCGGAGGAAACGCTGTTTCTCCAACAGGACGTCGGCCGGGTCCATGGCCGCCCATTGGAACGGCGTATGCGGCTTGGGGATGAACGACGAAACGCTCAGGTTGATCTGGGGCGCCCCGCCGGATGTCTCCCGCCCAAGGAACGTCAGCCGCTCGGCCAGCCCGGCGATCGCTTCCACATCCTCGAGCGTTTCGGTCGGCAGGCCGATCATCACGTAGATCTTCAAAAGCCGCCAACCCTCCCGAAAAGCATTGGCCGCGGCCTCCATGAGGTCCGAGTCCGTGACATCCTTGTTGATGACCCGGCGGAGACGGTCCGTGCCGGCTTCGGCCACGAGGGTGAATCCGGTCTTGCGGACCCTGGAAATTTCCCTGATGATACGGGCTGAAAGCCCCTTCGGCCGGAGCGATGAAAGCGACAGCGAGGCCCGGCGGCTCTCCAGCCCGGTCATCAAGGTCTCGACCGTCTCGGAAAGGTAGGGATAATCGCCGACGGAGAGTGAAAACAGCGAAGCGTCTTCGTAGCCGGTCCGCTCGACGCTGCGGACGGCCGTGGCCGTCACCGCCCCGGGATCCTTCACCCGGTAGGGCGCATAGAGCGAAGTGGCCTGGCAAAACCGGCATTTCTGGGGACACCCCCGAGCCACCTCGACGGCAACCCGGTCGAAGACCGACTGGACGTTGGGAACAACGATGTCGGCGGGAAAAGGAGACCGGGCGAAGCCGGACACAAGGCGCTTCATGATGGGATAAGGCCCCCCGCCCTCCGGCCGCGGCCTGACGATATGAAGCGCCGAGGCGCCCACGGGCCCGGCCTCGTACAAGGCCGGGATATAAACGCCTTTCAAATCCGCCAGGGACCGCAGGCGTTCCGCCCGCCGCAGCCCTTTCCGCCCCGATGCCAGCCAATGCTCGACGATCTCCGCGAACGCCTCCTCCCCATCCCCGGCGAAAAACGCGTCGAAAAACTCGGCGACCGGTTCCGGGTTGAAGACAGCCGGCCCGCCGGCGATCACCAGCGGGTCCGTTTCGCCGCGGCCGGCCGCTTCGAGCGGAATCCCGCCGAGGTCGAGGATCGTCAGGACGTTGGAATAATTCAATTCGTAGAGAAGCGAGAATCCGACGATGTCGAAATCGCGGAGCGGCGTCCGGTTTTCGAGCGAAAACAACGGCGTCCCCGTCGCGCGAAGAGCTTCTTCCATGTCCGGCCACGGAGCGAAGACGCGTTCGGCGGCCCATTCCGGCCGTTCGTTCAGACGCTCATAAAGAATTTTCTGCCCAAGGTACGACATCCCGATTTCGTAGACGTCGGGAAAGGCCAGGGCGATCCGGGCTTCGGCCCGCTCCGGTTCCTTGCGAACCGCATTCCATTCCCCGCCGGTATAACGCCCGGGCTTTTCCACCCGGGGAAAGAGGCGCTCGATCGCATTCCGTTCAGACATTGGCGAACCGCCGCATCTTGACGTTGACCACTAGCCCAAGAGCGAAATACGTCGCCAGAAGCGACGACCCGCCGTAGCTGAGAAGCGGGATCGGAATCCCTGTGATCGGCAGGAGCCCGACGATCATCAGGACGTTGACCAGGAATTGGAAAGAGATGACCGAGGCGGCCAGGAACACGATGTAGATTCCGGCCCTATCCCGGGACTTGCCGACCGACCGGAACATCCGGGCCAGCATGGCGAAGTAGAGGCCCAAAACGGCCGTAATACCGAGGAAGCCGAAATCCTCACCCAGGACGGCGAAGATGAAGTCGGTGTGGCGGGCCGGAAGGAATTTGAGTCCGCTCTGCGTCCCCTTGAGAAAGCCTTTTCCGGCGAATCCTCCCGAACCGATGGCGATCCGCGACTGGAGAACGTGGTAGCCGGCTCCGCGGGGGTCGTTCGACGGGTTGATCATCACCTCGATCCGTTTTTTCTGGTAATCCTTGAGGAAGAACACCCAACCGGCCGCCCCAAGCACGACAGCCCCGATGAGGAAGAAGGCCACGGTCTTTTTTTTCAAACCGGCCAGGAACAAGGCTCCGAACAGGATCGGCAGAAAACACATCGCCGTTCCGAAGTCCGGCTGGAGGAGGATCAAGCCGACAGGAGCGCCGACCAGGCTAAGGGTGAGGCCGATCATGCCCGTCGAGACATAAGACGCCCGATACTCGGAATAGACCCGGGCCAGGAGCAGGAGAACGACGATTTTGGCGATTTCCGAGGGTTGGCCGCCCAACGAGGCGATCCGCAACCAGCTCCGCGACCCGGCAACCGACCGGCCGAAGAGCAGGAGGCCGGCCATGAAAAGCAGGAAGAGGACGTAAATATATGGAGCGAATGTCATCCAGGTCTTGTAATCGATGGAGATCGTCAGGAAAAACACGGCCAGGCAGACGGCCATAAAGGCCAGCTGTCTCCAGGCATGCCCGCCGCCCGAATCGGAAGAGGCGCTGTAGATCAGAAGGACGCCGGCCAGGGTGTTGATCACCATCAGGGCGACCAGAACCCAGTCAATTTCCCGAAGTTGCGCGCGGTCGATCATGTTTCTGCTTGAAAAACTCGAACAATTGTCCCGCCAGCGGGGCGGCCGTCGCCCCTCCCCCGCCGCCGTATTCGACCAGAACGGTGACCACGACCCGGGGATTCGTCCGAGGGGCGAAGCCGGTGAACCAGGAGTGGGTTTTTTTGATTTTGGCTCCGTCGGCGATCCGTTCGGCGGTCTCCCGGCTGATCGTCTGGGTCGAGCCGGTCTTGCCGCAGACCTGGAATCCTTCAACCTGGGCTGCCGCTCCTGTTCCTCCTCCGTTGACCGACCTCCACATCCCTTCAATGACCTGGTCGAAAGCTCCGCCCGGGATCGAAGAGGCCGCATCGTCTTCGACCGCGCCCGATTCGCCCATCAGCAGATGGGGCCGGACAGCCGTTCCCCGGTTGGCAAGGCGGGCGGTCATCGCCGCGATCTGAATCGGCGTCGTCTGCAGGGGACCCTGTCCGATGGCCACGGAGATCGTCTCGCCCGGGTACCAGTCCTCCCGTCGGACCGTTTTCTTCCACTCCGTGGAAGGCACCAGCCCGTCTTTTTCGCCGGGGATGTCAATGCCGGTCTTGCGGCCCAAGCCCATCAAGCCCGCATAGCGGGCGATCGTATCGATGGGAATCCTTCGTCCGAGCTGGTAGAAATAGATGTTGCAGGAATACCGGATCGCATCGCGGAGGTTCAGGGCTCCATGACCGGCCTCATTCCAGCAGTGGCGGGGGGCGCCATAGATATCCACCACGCCGCCGCAAAAATAAATCGTATCGGAGCCGACGGCGCCCGTCGCCAGGGCCGCCAGCCCCATGACCGGTTTGAACAGCGAGCCGGGCGAGTAAAGCCCTTGGAGGGCCCGGTCGAGCAGTGGATTGTCCGGGTTCCGCGCAAGATCCTGCCACTCTTCCGGCGTAAACCGGTTGATGAATTTGTTCGGGTTGTAGTTCGGGTAGCTGGCCAGGGCCAAAACGTCCCCCGTGACCGGATCGAGAACGACAACCGCCCCTTCCCGACCGGCCAGGATCTCTTCGGCCTTTGCCTGGAGCTCGAAATCGAGGGTCAAGGCCAGCCTCTGACCGGGCTGGGGCTCGGTCCGCTCGAGTTCTCCCTGACTGCGGCCGAGGCTATCGACGATTTCCACGAGTTTGCCCTCGCGCCCGGCGATTCGCTCGTTGTACTCGCCCTCGATTCCCATTTTGCCGACCATGTCACCGGCCCGGATGGAATCGGGGTGGGTTTTCAGGTCATTCACATCGGCTTCCTGGAGATATCCGAGCGCATGCGAGGCCAGGGTTGCATGGGGATAAATTCGGCGCGGTTCGGCTTCGACAATGAGCTCCGGCAGGTCGTTTTTCCTGGCTTCGATCCGAGCGACTTCCTCGAAGCTCAGGTTGTCCTTGACGACGATCGGCCTGAAACGGGGCCAGATTTTGTATTTCTCGACCCGGGTCGCGACGACGTCTTCGCCGAGGCCGAGAAGGGCGGCGATGCGGCGGATCGAGGCGGACTCGTCCCGGGTGTTGTCCCGCAGGAACGAGGCTTTAAAGGCGGCCCGGTTGTCGGCTAAAACGACGGTTCCCGTCCGGTCCGTTAGGATGGCCCGCGGAGCCGGCAGGACGATGTCCCGGGTTCGGTTGGCCAAGGCCAGCGATTCGAATTTCCGGTAATCGAGAATCTGGATCTTCCAATAGACGATCAGGGCAAACGCGCAGAGAAGACCGACCGCGAAGAAGGCGGCCTTGGCCCTGCGGCGAACGAGAGAAAAATCCTCATAAATGCCCTTATCGGTCATGGCGGGTTTTCAACCGGCGGACGAAGTCATAAAGGAGGGCGGCTGCGACGGCCGTGACCGCGGGGCGGGCAAGAATCCACCCGCCGGCCCAGGGCATGGGACTCCGGCCGATGAGGGCGACCAGCCCGGTCCAGGCGGCGAAGGTCCCGGCCGAGAGGATGAGGAAGAAGAGCAGGGACCGGAAAAACGCCTGGATGTTGATTTTGCGCGAAATCGTTCCGGCCAGGTACCCCCCGGCCGTCAGGCTCAGGCCGGCCAGACCGAACACGCCCAGGGAGAAGGCATCGACAAGAAGTCCGCAGACCGCCCCGAAGACCGCCCCCGGAATCTCTCCGCGGAAGGCTCCGAAAAGGAGAACGGCCGCGGTAAAAACATCCACGACCGGGTCCAGGGTTCCGGACAGCGGCCGGAGAAGGCAAAAGAGGAGGTAGGCCGCGACGAGGGCGGCGCCGCCGTAGAGCCCGTCTTTCATCCGCCCTCTCCTTTCGAACCGGTCAAAACGGCCACGACCGCCGGGCGGCGGACATTGAAGACCGGCCGGACGGCGATTTTTTTAAACAACGACCCGTCCGTCCGGACGGAGATGATCGTCCCGGCCGGGAGGCCTTCGGGAAAAATCCCGTCGAAGCCATTGGTCACGAGCGTCTCCCCCTCGACAAGCGACACATCGGATGCGGGGACATAGGCCAGTCGGCATGTCCCCGAGCCCGGGTCGCCGTTCAGCATCCCCGGGACCGGGTGCTCGACGCCCTCGACGCCGACCGAGCTGAGATTGTCCGTAATGAGTTGGACGGTCGCCTCCTTCGGGCCAAGGGGGGGGACGATCCGTCCGACCAGCCGGCCCTGAGAGTCGACGACCGGCATTTGGTTTTGAAGACCGTGACTTGCGCCCCTGTTGATGACGATCGATTTATGGGGATTGACCGCGTCGATGCCCACGACCTCGGCCAGGATGAAGGCTTTTTCCAGCGACCCGAGGAAGGCGGCCGCCTCCTCCCGGTTTTCGAGCCGTCCGAGCCCCTCGCGAAGAACGGAGTTTTCCAGCCTCAGGCGGAGGATCTCATCGAGGGATTCCCGATTCCGATCCTCGACCCCTCGCAGGTGGACATAGCGGCTCCAGATTCTTCCGATTCCGCGAAAGACGGACCGCACGCCGCTTTGGACCGGGGAGAAGACGGCGAAGGCAGTCCGTTCGAGGAAACTGGCGTCCTGGCCCATGGGGACCTGGAAGGAGAGAATCAGAGCTTGTAGAGACATCAATCCAGCAAGCGCCAGCCCTTTGCGGTGTTCCTTCAGAAAGCGCGGCATGGCGGGGCCGCCCGGTTCACGGGATGGCGACTTTCTTCAGCAGGTCGATGTCGTCCAGCATTTTGCCCGCTCCCAGGACGACCATCTGGAGCGAGTCTTCGGTGATAAAAACGGGAAGCTGCGTCTCCTCCCGGATGCGCTTATCAAGGTTTTTAAGGAGGGCTCCACCGCCGGTCAGGATGACGCCGCGATCGATGATATCGGCCGAAAGCTCCGGGGGGGTCCGCTCCAGGGCGATCCGAACGGCGTTGACGATGGCGGCGACGACTTCCTCCAGGGCTTCGCGGATTTCCTGGTCGTCGATGACGATGGTTTTCGGGATGCCTTCCCGGAGGTCCCTCCCCTTGATCTCCATCGTCAGGGGCTCGTCCAGCGGGTAGGCCGAGCCGATCTGCGTCTTGACGATCTCGGCCGAGCGCTCCCCGATCAGAAGGTTGTATTTTTTCTTGAGATACTGGAGGATGGCTTCATCCATCTCATTTCCAGCCGTGCGGATGGAGTGATTGAAGACGATGCCGTTGAGCGAGATGACGGCGATGTCGGTGGTGCCCCCGCCGATATCGACGATCATGTTGCCGGTCGGTTCGCCGATGGGCAGGTCGGCCCCCACGGCGGCCGACATCGGCTGCTCGACCAGGAAGACCTCGGTCGCCTTGGCCCGCATAGCCACGTCTTTAACCGCCCGGCGCTCAACTTGGGTGATGCCGGTCGGAATCCCGATGACGATCCGGGGGCGGAGGAGGAAGCCGCGGTTGTTGGTCGCTTTCTTGATGAAGTAGTCCAGCATCTTCTCGGCGACCTCGAAATCGGCGATGACTCCGTCGCGCATCGGGCGGATGGCCAGGACATTGGCCGGGGTTTTACCCAGCATCTCCTTGGCCCGGGCCCCGACGGCCTCAACCTTGCCGGTCATCTTGTTCATGACGACGATGGACGGCTCTTGGATGATGATCCCCTTGCCCTTCATGTAGACCA
>JAFGEN010000337.1 GCA_016931595.1 Candidatus Aminicenantota bacterium
GGAATCCGGTATAAAAGGCTCCGTTTTTCACCCCGCAGAAAAGAACGAACGCCCCGAAGGAGACATCGATGATTGATTTTTCCCTGACCGAAGAACAGCTGGCCCTCCAGGAAATGGCCCGGGAATTCGCCGCAAATGAAATGCGTCCTGTCGCGGCCAAGTACGACCAGAGCCACGAGTTCGCCTTCGAGGTGATGGAAAAGGCCTTCCAGGCTGGATTCCTTACGGCCAACATCCCCGAGGCCTACGGCGGAGTCGGCCTGTCCGGCCTGGATTTATGCGTCATTTCGGAAGAGCTCTCGGCCGGCTGCGCCGGCCTGTTCACGAGCATGATGGCCTGCGCCCTGGCCTCCACCCCGCTCATCCTTTTCGGAACGGAGGAGCAAAAACAGAAATTCCTCCTTCCCCTGACAAAAAAAATGAACTTGACGGCCTTCTGCCTGACCGAACGCGAAGCCGGTTCGGACGCCGGGGCGGTCCAGACCCGAGCGGTCCGCGACGGCGACGACTTCATCATCAACGGGTCGAAATGCTTCATCACCAACGGCGGCGTGGCGAGCCTGTACACGGTCTTCGCCAACACGTCCCCCAACAAGGGCGCCCGCGGGATCACGGCCTTCATTGTGCCCCGGGAGACGCCGGGCGTCATCGTAGGAAAGGTCGAGGACAAGATGGGACAGCGGGCCAGCAACACCGCCGAAATCTTCTTCGAAGATGTCCGGGTCCCCGCGGCCAACATGCTCGGCCGGCAGGGATACGGCTTCATCGTCGCCATGAAAACCTTCGACCAGACCCGGGCTTCAGTCGGGGCCGCTTCCGTGGGAGTCGCCCGGGCGGCGATGGAAGCCGCCGTTGCCTATGCCAAGACCCGCAGGCAATTCGGCAAACCGATCGCCCTCTACCAGGCGACGCAGTTCAAGATCGCCCAGATGGCCATGGAGATCCAGGCCGCCCGGCACTTGGTCTACCATGCGGCCTGGCTGGCGGATAACGGCAAGCCCAACGGTTCCGAATCGGCCATGGCCAAGGCCTACGCCTCGGACATCGCCTTTGCCGCGGCCAACGAATCCATCCAGATCCACGGCGGTTACGGTTACATGAGGGATTACCCCGTCGAGAAGTTCCTCCGGGACGCCAAGCTCTTCCAGATCTACGAAGGGACCAACGAGATCCAGCGGATGGTCATCGCCCACGAGGTCATCGGCCCGGTCAAAGAATAGCCCTTCCGCGGCGAGGCGCCTGTCCGTCTGTCTTTAAACCATTATGGGTCGGTGTCCATTTTCGGTCGAGCCTGTTCGGATCAGGACAGACGTTGCGTCTTTTAACCTGAATTATTCATAACCTTCCGGGGAGATGCTTTACTCGCTCGGTAAGCCGAAGTAAATCCAGCCCGCGCCATTTTAGCCGGGGCCGAGACGCGGGCTGAGTTTTCCTTTCTTCGAACAAGATGTCTATCGAAATGGGTTCTCGTGCGTAAATGACTATGTGGCACAGTTGTTGCTGTAACCACGTCAGCACGACAGATAAAGGAGGACGAAATGCTCTGGGCCAATTATCTCAAGGTCGCTCTGAGAAGCCTGCTTCGCCGCAAGATTTTCTCTTCCATCAACATGTTCGGCCTGGCTTTGGGTTTGGCCTGTTGCCTGGTCGTCGCGCTCTTCGTCCGCCAAGAACTGAGCTATGACCGCTTCCACGAGAATGCGGAAAAGATCGTCCGGATCCGCGAGGATCTCTTCAGGGATGCCGAGGTCTTCGAAAGCATTCGCAATCCGTCCTGGATGGGTCCGGCCATGGTCGAGAGTTTTCCCGAGGTTCGGAACCAGACCCGGATCGTTCGGGGGGGCGGCGTCGTCAACCAGGGGGACCTCCGTTCCGATGAACGGCTGTTCTTCGCCGATGCCTCGTTCTTGACGGTTTTTTCCTTTCCGCTCCTCAGCGGGAATCCGGTTTCGGCCCTGGCTGAACCGTCCTCCGCCGTCATTACCCGGCGCCTGGCTTTAAAGTATTTCGGGGAGGAGGACGCCCTGGGAAAAACGCTCACCGTGGACGGAAAATATCCTTTTAAAATCACCGGCATCCTGGCCGACATCCCCGAGAATTCTCATATCAAATTCGATTTTCTGGGCTCTTTCGACCATACCCGGAATATCTTCGGCGAGGAGCGATACCGGGACGGCCGAGTTTCGGCGTATACATATCTTCTTCTCGATCAACATGAATCCGCCGGGCCGTTGGAGGCGAAAATCCCCGCATTTCTCTCCGCCCGGCGAGGAGAACAATATGCCGCCGGGCGCAGGATCATTCTCCAGCCTCTGACGTCCATCCACCTGGGATCCCATGTCAACCTGGAGCTGGAGAAGAACAGCCGGATCTCGAGCAGTTATCTCCTGTCGGCCGTGGCTCTGCTCATCCTCTTGATCGCCTGCTCCAATTACATCAATCTTTCCACCGCCGGCTCTTCCGGACGCTCCCGCGAGGTCGGGATTCGAAAGGTGATCGGAGCAGACCGCGGCCGTCTCTTCCGCCAGTTCATGGGCGAGTCGCTGATTTTAGCCGTTCTATCGGCCGTTCCCGCGGTTTGCCTGGCCCAGGCGATTCTGCCGGTTTTCAACGGACTTATGGGTCGGAAGATCGGTTTAGGAAGCGCGGACGCGGGGCTCTGGCTCGGGTTCCTGGCGCTGATCCTCGTGATCGGAGCAGCCGCGGGGGCGTATCCGGCCTTGATTCTGGCCTCTGCCCGTCCCGCCCAGTCTTTGAAGGGTTTGCGTGACCGCACCCGCCTGTCTTCCCTCTTGATACGGAAGGGCCTCGTCGTTGTTCAATTCGTCCTGGCCGCCGCCTTCATCATCGGAACGCTTCTCGTGGCCCGGCAGATGAATTTTATCCGGGCCAAGGACCTGGGGTTCGACCGGGAAGGCATCGCGATCCTGCCGCCTCCTCTCGGCAAGGACGGCGCATACCAGGCGTTCAAAGCCGAGATTCTCGCAATCCCCGGGATTCTGGACATGACCGCGGCGACCAGCGTTCCCGGTCAACATCCGGGAATCGCCTTTTCCTTCGTCGGGTCGGAATCCGGGGGTGAAGGGGTTTCGCTCGAATTCACCTCGGTCGATTTCAATTACTTCGATTTTTTCGGAATGGCTATCATCTCAGGCCGGCCGTTCGATTCGAGAAACACGGCGGATGTGGGGACAACATACGTTCTGAATGAGTCCGCGGTTAAGGCCCTCGGCTGGACCGACCCCCTCGGCAAATCGCTTCGGGAAAAGAGGGGGGAAACATCCGGCACGGTCATCGGCGTGGTCAAGGATTTTCACAATGTTTCGCTTCATGAGGACGTCCGCCCGGGCGTCTATCAGGTGGAACCCCGGATGTTCGGGGCGACGGCTGTCCGGATCGCCCCGGGGAAAACACCCCAGGCGCTCGAGGCGATGAAAAAGAAATGGGCCGAATGGGCTCCGTATCATCTCTTCTATTCCTCGTTCCTAGATGAGACTCTGGAGTCTCTCTACCGCGAGGACCGGAAAGTCGGGGGCGTCTTCGGTTTCGCCGCGCTTCTGTCCGTCATCATCGCCTGCTTGGGATTGATCGGACTATCGATTTTTTTCGCCAGGCAAAAGGTCAAGGAAATCGGCATCCGCAAGGTTCTGGGCGCCTCGCCGGCGGGCCTCGTCTTGCTCCTGTTCCGAAACGTCGGCGGCTCGATCCTTCTGGCCAACATCCTGGCCTGGCCTCTCGTCTATTCCGCGGTTTCACGCTGGCAGGAACAATTCGCTTTTCGGGCCGCGTTTTCCCCTTGGCCTTACATCCTGGGGGGTGTCCTTGTTCTGACGGTTTCCTTTATCGCCGGTTCGGCCCAGGCGTTAAAGGCGTCCCTGGCCAATCCGGTCGACTCGCTCAAATACGAATGACCGGCGGTCGCCGGCTCGCCTGAAAGCAAAAAAAAAGGACGCTCGTTCGAGCGTCCTTTTTCTTTTTCCTTCCCCGGATTGCGCTCCGGGTGGAAAAAGCCGCCGATTACTCGTCGATGAACTCGGGGACGAGCCCGAGGGTGTCGACGCCGGCTCCCTTGCAGATGTCGATCAGGTCGACGACCCGGGCGAAGGGAACTTTCACGTCGGCGCGGAGAAAAATCGTCTTGTCGGTCTTGGTGGAATAGAGGCGGCGGAGCTCGTCTCCGGCCGTTTGGAAGTCGGGGTAGTTCTGGTTGTTGATGTCGATCGACAGGTCCGACTTCAGGGTGACGACGATCAAGCCGACGGGCTGGCCGGTGCTCTCGCCGCTGGCCACTTCGGGCAGGCGGACGTCGATCCCTTTTTGCACCATCGGGGTGATGACCATGAAGATGATCAGCAACACGAGAAGAACGTCGCACAGGGGGACGACATTCGGTTCAGCATTCGCCATATCGTTTCCTCCTCGGAAATTCCGATCTCAAGGGGATCATTGTAAATCAATCGCCCGGACGAAGTCAAACGGAATGATCAGCGGAGCGTCTCGTAGGCTTTCTTGTTGGCCGTTGTCTGGAGGACAAGCAGGATCGACGACTTTCCGGAGGAACTGGCATAGGCCGTCTCGACATCGATGACGGCGTTTCCGAGCAAGGCGCCGACCTCGGCCCCGGCCCCGATCCGGTCGCTGATTTCGACGGTCAGGACCGGCAGGGACTTGACCTTGTAGCCGAGAGTCCGGAGAGCGGCCTCGGCCTTCTTGTTGTCCGATGTCAACAGCCGGAACCGGCCTTCCTCGGGGCAGGATGTCACGCACATCGCCCGAAGGTTGACGCCGGCGTTAGCCAGGGTTCCGAGCACCCGTCCGAGAATCCCCGGCTCGTTTGGGGTGACGACTTCGAGTTCGGATTCGATTTTCACATCCTGCACGTTGACCCTCCTCGGAGAACGGCATGATAATCGAAAACGCCGGGCCAAGGCAAGAAGGACCGGATTGTGCTATGATTCCGGCTCCATGAAAACGAAGCCATCCGCTTTAAAAATCGCCGTCATCGACAATTCCATCGAACCCGAAATCTACCGCCCGGTCGAGCATTGGGCGGCTTTTCTCCCCCCGGGATGGTCGGCCTTTCGGGCCCCCGAAGGGGTTCTTCCGTCGTGGAAGGAGGGATTCACCCATGTCATCCTCACCGGTTCGGAAGCTTCGATTCTCGAACCCGAGGCCTGGGTCGAACGAGAGGTCGATTTTGTCCGGGAGGCGGAGCATCTGGGCTTGGCCATCCTGGGAAGCTGCTACGGCCATCAGCTGCTGGCCTCGGCCCTGGCCGGTCCGGCGACGGTCGGAGCCTGCAGGGAGCCCGAGATCGGCTGGATCCCGATCGCTTCCCGCGTCGATTCAGGGATTTTCGGTCCGCGAGGCGGGGAAAAATACGCTTTTTCCCTTCATTTTGATGAAGTCCGCGGTCTTCCGGAACGGTTCCTTGTCCTGGCCGGAACCGACATCTGTCCCGTCCAGGCCTTCACCCTGAAAGGCCGGCCGGTCTGGGGATACCAGATCCATCCGGAGATCGACCCGGAGCAGGGGAAGGCGCTTCTTCGGGCCCAGGCGGAGCGAAACGGAAGAGGCGGCGGAACGCTCTACCACAAGGCGCTGGACCAGCCTGCGCGGGATTCCAGATTGATCGAACCGATCATGGCCGAGTTTCTCCGTCCGTTTTAACTTGTATCTATTGAAGATAATGTCTCTTGACAAGCCTCTTTCCAGATGGTAATACTTACTTAGTCCTATGGGCCTGATTTTTTTTGTCATAATTTATTGAGGAGGAGGGCTTCATCGTGAAATCCAAGAAATTCCTGGTGTTTTTAGTGCTTCTTCTGGCCTTCGGCCTGGTGGGGTCGTTCGCCCAGACGAAAAAGTGGACCCGAACGGGGTCCAACACCTTCGCCCGCGTCCAGGGCAAGATCCCGACGGCCGAAGTCATGAAAATGCTGGCCGACAAGTATGCCGGCGACATCAAGATCGGCATGGATCAGGTCGGCCGGGGCGACCTCTATCCGGCCGTCATCGAGGCCTTGAAAAACGCCGCCTTCACCGAAGCCTCTCTCTCTCCCGGCGAGAA
>JAFGEN010000338.1 GCA_016931595.1 Candidatus Aminicenantota bacterium
CTGATGATTGCAAGCTGCCTCGTGATCACGGCCATGTGCTGGATGACCGGGGGCCCGGCCAGCCCGTATTATGCCGGGATCAACCTGACCATCCTGGTTGTCATTTTCGTCATGATCCTGGATGCCCGACGGGTCATGGTCGCCTGCGGGATTGTCTACGCCGCCTTCATGCTGCCGCTGGCCTTTGGGCCGGCCCAGGCCTCGACGGTCGTCGCAAACAACTTTTTTCTTATAACGACCATGGCCTTGGCCGTCACCTGGACCTTGCTGAAGAACCGGAACCGATTGGAGTCCCTCAAAAGCCGGCGCCGCCTGGCCCTGGCCAACGAGGAACTCAAGCGATTGGACCGGATGAAGTCCCAGTTCTTCGCCAACATCAGCCACGAAGTCCGGACCCCCTTGACCTCCATCATCAGTCCCATCGAGAGCTTCCACCAGGGGGACGCCGGGCCTCTCACTGCCGAACAACACATCCTGATCGAATCGATGTACCGCAACTCGCTCAAGCTTCTCGATTTGATCAACCAGATGCTCGACTTCGCCAAGATCGAGGCCGGGAAGATGCCCCTCCGCCTCGCCCTGGCGGACCCGGCCGATACCCTCAAGGAGATTGTCTCCAACCTTCAGCCGATTGCCGGAAGGAAGGGCCTTAGCCTGGAATTCCACAAAGAGGGGGAGATTCCGGCGGTCTACATCGATGAGGAGAAGTTCGAGCGGATAGCGACCAACCTCGTCCGGAACGCCTTGAAATTCACGGAACATGGATCGATCGGCCTGACCCTGAAGCTCGACCGGCCATGGGTCGTGCTGGTGGTTGAGGATACGGGGATCGGGATCGCGCCCGAACACCTCGCTTCGATTTTCGAGCGGTTCCAGCAGGTCGACGGGTCCAGCACCCGCCATTACGAGGGGACCGGCCTCGGGTTGACCCTGGTCAAGGAATATGTCGAACTGATGCTGGGACGGATCTCGGTGACCAGCGAGGCGGAGCACGGCACCCGGTTCAGGGTCGAGATTCCGGCCAATCTCAACGAGCTGGCCCCGAAGGCCTTCGTCGAGAGGAGAGAGGGCGGCTCAGGCCGCCTCCTCTTGGGCGATTTCCGGCGCTCCCTGATGAGGCGCCGGAACGACGTGGGCCGGATTTCCCTCGAAGACCTGAACCGGATCGAACAGGCAGGCGAGGCGATCCCTGTCTTCGGCGGCCCGACCGACGCGGCCGGCAAGGCGGAGACCCGGGTTCTTCTCGTCGAGGACAACGCCGACCTCCGGGTCTTCATCCAGGCCATGCTGGTCAAGCTCGGCCACGACGTCGCCGCCGTCTCAGACGGCCTCGAAGCCCTGAAGGCCGTCGAAGACAAACCGCCGGACGCGATCGTCTCGGACATCATGATGCCGAAGATGGATGGATACGAGCTCCTTCGGAAGATCAAGGCGGCGCCCCATACCCGGCAAATTCCGGTCATCCTGATCACGGCCAAGCCGGAACTCGAAGCCCGTTTGAAGGGATACGAGGGCGGCGCGGACGCGTATCTCAACAAACCGATCAACATCCGCGAGCTCGACGCCCGGATCCGCAACCTCGCGGCCCAGCGGCGGCTCCAGCGGGCGGCCATCCGGATGAGAGACATGGAAGCGCGCGAGGACGAACGCCGTCGGGGATACGAGAAGCTGCGTCAGGCCTTGAAATCGACCGTCCAGGCCTTCGCCTCGGTCGTCGAAATGAAGGACCCATACACGGCCGGTCACCAGAAGCGGATGGCCGACCTGGCCCGGGCCCTGGGGGCCGCGATGGGTTTCACCGAGGACCGGTGCGAAGGGCTGCACACGGCGGGGATGATCCACGACATCGGAAAAATCCGGATCCCGGGCGAAATTCTGAACAAGACGTCAAAGCTGACTCCGCTCGAATTCGACCTGGTCAAGGTTCACGCCCAGGCGGGGGCCGACCTCCTGAAAGGCATCGACTTCCCCTGGCCGATCGCCCGGATGATCCTGGAACATCACGAGCGGCTCGACGGTTCGGGCTACCCGAACGGCCTGACCGGAGAGGATCTCCTTCCCGAATCGAAAATCCTGGCCGTGGCCAATGTCGTCGAAGCGATCTGTTCCCATCGCCCCCACCGGCCGGCCCTTGGAATCGAGGCCGCACTGGAAGAGATCACGTCCAACCGGGGTTCCTTCTATGACCCCGACGCGGTGGACGCCTGTCTTCGGCTCTTTCGGGAAAACGGCTACGTCCTTCCGTCCTGAACGCATTGGCCGGAGAAGGCCCGCGCCGCGTTACTTCTTGGCCTGCTCCTGGGCGTGCTTCTTCAGCTTTTCATTGGCCATGATGGCCACATCGACCCGGCGGTTGGCCTGCCGGCCTTCGACCGTCTCATTGGTCGCGATCGGCTGGATTTCGCCGTAGCCCTGCGAGGTGAACCGCTGCGAGCTGACCTGAAGGCCGGACATGTAGACGTTGACCGCCAGGGCCCGTTCGAGCGAAAGCTGCATGTTGTGCTCGTCGGTCCCGGTCGAATCGGTGTGCCCCTCGATCAGGATGTTGGTGTCGGGATACTTGTTGAGGATCACGGCCAGCTTGGCCAGGTTGTCCTTGCTCGCCTGTCGCAGGTCCGATTTGTCGATGTCGAAGAGAAGGCCGCTGTCGAAGGTGATCTTGATGCCTTCCCCGATCCGCTCGACCTTGGCCCCCTCGATGTCCCGGCGGATTTCGGCCGCCTGCTTGTCCATGTAACTTCCGATGATGGCCCCGGCGGCCCCGCCGACCGCGGCCCCGATGATGGCCCCGACGAGGGTGTTGCCGGCCGCCCGGCCGATCACTCCTCCCAGAACGGCCCCGCCGGCCGCCCCGATGACCGCGCCCTGTTCGGCCTTGTTCATCGTGGCACAACCGACCAGCCCAAGCAGGAGGACGGTCACGCAAAGACCCGAAATGATTTTTTTCATGGCATTCTCTCCCCTTCGCTTAATATACACCACCGGGAGAGGATTTCAAGGAATAATTCTGAGCGCCGACTGTTACTCGTACCGCAACGATTGCACCGGGTCGGACAGCGCCGCCCGGATCGACTGATACCCGACCGCGACCAGCGACACAGCCAGGGTCAATGCGGCGGAGATCAGGAAAATGGCCGGGCCGATATTCGTCCGGAAGGCGAACTGGCCGAGCCACCGGCGCATGACCAGGTAAGCGACCGGCCAGCCGATTAGATGGGACAGGGCGACCCACCTGAGGAAGTCCCGGGTGGTCAGGTAAATAAGGCCCGGAACTGTGGCGCCGAGAACCTTCCGGATGCCGATTTCCCTCGTTTTCCGCTCCGCGGTGTGGGACGCCAAGCCGAACAAGCCGAGGCAGGACAGAAAAACGGAGAACAGGCCGAAGCCGGTAAAAAGCGCGCCGGTGATCCGGTCGGAAGCGTACTGGAGGTTGAACGCCTCGTCGTAAAAAAGATGGCGGTAGGGATAGCCCGGGACGTGGCGATGAAAGGCCGCCTCGATCGCCTTCAAGGCGTCGGGCCGGCGGGCTCCGTCGATTTTAATGAAGGCGTACTGGTGCCAGGGCTTGTACATCCGGAAAACGAACGGCCGGATGGGCTGGTGCAAGGAGCGGGCGTTGAAGTCGCGGACCACGCCGATGACCCGGGCCGGGCGGAATGATTCCGGCCAGGCCGGATGGTTCATGGTGATCGTCATCCCCAGCGGATCCTCCGCGTCCAGCTGCCTGGCCGCGGCTTCGTTAATCACGCAGGCCGTGTGTTCATCATCGGCGAATTCCCGGGAGAAGGCTCGACCCCGGACGATCGGCATTTCAAAAGTCTTGAAAAAGTCGAAGTCGACGCAGGTATAATCGACCGAGAGCTGCCGGCCGGTGGAATTTCCGGCCCAATCGACCATGATGTTTTCACCCACCCAGGTGGGCCCTTGAGCCGCCGAGGTCGCCGACAGGATGGAGGGCGAGAGCAGAAGGTCGTTTTTAAAGGCTTCGAATTTTGGCCGCAGGACCGGATTGTTCGACAGGATGACGACGTTCTCCCGGTTCAACCCGATGTCCATGTTCTGAATGTGCCTCATCTGCCGGGACGCGACCAGTGTGCAGGTGATCAAACCGACCGAGATGGCGAACTGGAAGACGATCAAACCTTTCCTGACCGCCGCGCCGCGCCCGCCGGCGCCGCTCCCCCGCTTGACCAGGGCCTCAACCGAGGAAAAGGAAGAGAGAAAAACGGCCGGGTAGCTTCCGGCCAGAAGGCCTGTCGCCGCGACCACGGCGATCAATCCCAGGATCGTTGCTGGGCCGGCCCCGGAGATCAGGGCCAGGGATTTTCCCGAAAACCGGTTGAACGGCGGAAGGACCGCCTCGAGCAGAACAAGGGCCAGGACCATGGCCGCGGCGCTCGAAAGGATCGCCTCGCCCAGGAATTGTCTCGCGAGCTGGAAGCGTCCGGCGCCCACGACTTTGCGGACACCGACTTCCTTCGTCCTCAAGGTCGACCGGGAGGTGGCCAGGTTCATGAAATTCACGCAGGCCATGAGCAGGATGAGAACGGCGACAAAGGAGAAGAAGACGACGCGCTGAAGGCCCGAAGCCTCCCCGGCTTCATGCAGTCGGACCCGGGAGAGAGGCTGAAGGACCGGCACGAAGGTTGCGTCCGGATTCACATGCGCCCGGTAGATGCCGGCGATCTTGGCCGTAAATTCCTCAGCCGAAACGCCGGGCCGAAGAAGGACATAACAGGGACCCGTCCACTCCTCCCAGCGGGCCAGCCGGTCTTCCCCCAGGAATTCCACCCGGGCCAGGAAATCGAACTGGATATGGGAATTGGCCGGGACGTCCCGGACGACGCCGGTCACGGTCACGTTCGTCCCGAATTGAGCCAGAACCAGGACCCGGCCGAGCGGGTCTTCGTCGCCGAAATATTTGCGGGCCGTGCTCTCGGTCAGGACGATGGATTGCTTGTCGGCGAGGGCGTTGTCCGGATTTCCCTTGACCATCGGGAAGGTAAACATCTTGAGAAAACCGGGATCGGCCAGGCAGATCCGGTCCTCTTCGAACTGCTTGTCGCCGTATTGGACCAGCGACGAGGACCAGGGCCAGACCCGGGAATATTCTTCGACTTCGGGGTACTCGGCCTTGAGGGCCGGGGCCAGGGCGTATGTCGGGCTCGGGATCATCCGTCCATCGGGAAGCTTGTTCAGCACCCGGAAGATTCTGTCCTTGTTTTGGTGAAAACGGTCGAAACTCAGCTCGTCGGCCACCCAGAGGCTGATCAGAAGAAAGCAGGCCAGGCCCATGGTCAGGCCGGCGATGTTGATGAAGGAATGTCCCTTGTGGCGGCGTAGATGACGAACAGCAGTGACCAGGTAATTTTTAATCATTGCACTCTCTCCAGCCTTCAATCAAGCAAGAGGCGTGCCAAGCCCGGGCGGGCGATTTCCCCCTGGAGAACGGAATTCCTCCCCTCTATTCCGGACACCTCGTGTCCGAATGCGGACGAATCATTCGGGGCGTTATTTCTTGTCGGCCGGCGGCTCGTTCTTTTTCAAGAACGGCACGCCCTCGGTCAGCCATTTCGGCGCCGGGGCGCCCTTGAGGAAATGGTTGAAGAATTCCATGAACCGGGTCGTCAGGTCCTTCTGGTTGGCCAGGCCGGCCAGGTGATGCCTTTCATTGGGATAAGCCAAGAGGACGGCCTTTTTCCCGTTGAACCGCAGGGCGTTATAGAAGGCCAGCCCGTTGATGAAACCGACAGTCGGGTCGGCCGTCCCGTGCATGATCAGGACCGGGGCGGTCACGGCAGGCGCATGGCTCAGGGCCGACTCGCTCCGGTACCGGTCGGGCCGGTCCCAGGGCGAGAAGCCCCAGCGGCCCTGGCTGTAGTAGTAATAATCGAAGGCCGTCTCGCCGCTCCCGCCGCCGGCCTGGTATGTCCAGCCCCAGTTCATGTTGAAGTCGTTGTAGAGGTCGACCACGCCGGCCCCCATCCCCACGGCCGCGAACATCCTGGACTTCGTCGCGATGTAGGCCGCGCCCTCGCCGCCGTAGCTGTGGCCTGTAACACCGATCCTCTTGGGGTCCGCGTAACCCATTTCGATCACCTTTTGAGTCCCCGCCTCGACGCATTCCAGCATGTCGCTGTGCGACGAGCCCGTCCTGAAGTGGACATCGGGAAGCATCGTCAGGAAGCCTTCGGTGACCGCCTGGACCGGCATCCGGCCCATGCTCACCATGTAGGCCGGGGCGGGATAACGGTGAAGGGTCTGGGAATTTTTCTCGTAAAACGTGACGATCATCGGCCGCTTTTCGCCCGGCTTGTAATCGTCCGGAATGGCCAGAACGCCCTGAAGGCGCTTGCCGTCCTTGTTCTTGAAGTCGAACAGGATCTGCTTTCCCCACTTGAATTCGGCCTGCTGCGGATTGGCCTCGGATATTGTTTTGACGTCCTTAAAATCCGGCCCGGAAACGCGAAGGTCCGGGAATTCGACGTAGGTCTGGCGGGTGAAAAGATACGTGTCGGCATTCATCGCCCGGACCGGCGGACTGAATGAGGCGTCCTCGTACACCAGCTCCTTCATTTCGCCGCCGGTAAGCTCATAGTATCCGGATTTCTTGGTCCATTCACCGTAGGCGGAGAGAAGGACCGGCCGGGAAAGGTCGATCGTGCTGCGGGGACCGTCTGCACGGAGCTTCGTCGGGTCATCGGGTACGGGCCGGAGGATCCGGAACCGGATCTCGTTTTTCGACCCGAGGCCGTTGGTCAGATTTTTCGGCGCCGATCCGTCCAGCGGCACCAGCCACAGGTCGTAGCGATGCTGGGCGATGACCGCTTTCCCGTCGCTCGTGTAGCCGGCGATTCCGTAGGAGGGGCGGACGCCGGGATAATCCCACTCCATGTCGACGAAGACGACCTTGCCCGCCCCGAGAACCGTGGACGCGCCCGCAGCCAGGTCGTAGGCATGGATTTTGGCGTCCTTCCAATACAGGAAATGCGTCCCGTGCGGGTTGAGGCCGAACACAAACCGCTCGACGCGCATGTTTTTGGCGATGAGTGTCCGCTCGCCAGTGGCCGTATCGACCCGGTAGACGTCGGCGGCCGCCGGCTTGAAGTCGTGGATGTAGCCGCGGGTATCCATCCCGATCGCCCATTTCCCGTCCGGGGCGACGTTCAGCTCCCGCATCGTCTCGTCGGCCAGCTTGATGTATCCGCCCGCCGTCACGTCGAACGCTTGGGTAAAGGTGAAATTGCGTTCCCGGTCGGCCCGGATCATCTGGGCCGACTGGACGCGCTCGTCGCCCGTGTTCCAGACATCGACGTCGGCGGCCTCGTCGGTCGACTTGCGCTGGGACGATTCAGGAGCGGCCGGGCCCTGGTCTTTCATCCCGAAAAACACCCGCTTCCCGTCCTCGCTCCAGGAGAGAGCGGCCCGCTCGCTGGCGACATAACCCTTGGGAAAGGTCTCGACCTTGGCCGGGTCGAAAACAACCGCGACAGGGGCCGGAGCGCCGTCTTTGAGGACGGCCGGGACGTCGGGAAAAGCGAGGAGGACGTTGGCCTTCTCCCGCATCTTCTCGACGGTTTCCGTCTTGAGGACGGCGATCGCCGTGCCGCCGTCGTTCCAAGCCATGCGGTTATAGGTTTTGGCGTCGTTGTCGAGGGTTGTCGTCCGGCCGTTCCGGGTGTCGTAGATGAAGAGGCCGTTTCCATCCTTCACCGTCGATTCGACAGTGTAGGCCAAAAGCTCTCCGGTCCTGTTGAAAACGATGTCGCCGACGCTTCCCAAAAGGATGTGTTTTCCGGTCCGGAGGTCGAAAAGCACGACGTCCAAGCCGCGGGTCACGGCCGAGCCGCCGCCGCCGGGGCGCCGGCCGAACGCGCCGGGCATCGGACCGGTCGGGGTGCCGCCGCTTCGGCCCGAAGCGCTCTCGGTTTCGGACGGACGTCGACGAAGGAAAAGATGGGTGGAGAGGGGCGAGAACGTGAAGGACTGGATGTCCTGGAAAGACCGGATCTCGCCGGTCGCAAGATTACGGATCTCAACGCGGCGCGGAGGAATCGCCGCAGGAGCGCCGCCCCTTCCGGCCTGGGCGCCGGAAGTCGCGGCCTGACCGGATGGAGTTGCCGGCGGAGTGGTCGGTTGGGTTTGAGGCGCAGGGGTTGACGGCGCCGAAGCCGCAGCCCCTCCCGGTCCGCTTCTCCCGGCCCGAGCCCGCTGGGCCGCGCCCGGGTCGACCTGGTAGGCAATCCACTTCGAATCGGGCGAGAACACGCCTCCGGTTGCATGGGCAACCGTCACCTCGGACCCGGAGTCGAGGTTCCGGATATGGAGCACCGGCTTGGATTCGGGCCGGGTGGTATTGGTCAGGGCCAGGGTATAGGCAACCCATTTCCCGTCGTTGGAAATCGCCTGCCCGCCGATGCTCTTCCATTTCGAGTAGTCGTCGATCGCGAGGGATTTTTTC
>JAFGEN010000339.1 GCA_016931595.1 Candidatus Aminicenantota bacterium
ATCACCCTGGCCCTCCACAAGGTCTTCAATACGCCCACCGACCTTATCGTCTGGGATGTCGGCCATCAAACCTACGCCCACAAGCTCCTCACCGGCCGCCGCGGCCGCTTCCCGACCATTCGGCGGCAGGGCGGTCTTCTCGGCTTCCCGTCGCGGGAGGAGAGCCCTTACGACGCCTACAACACCGGCCACGCCTCGACCGCCCTTTCGGCCGCCCTCGGCCTGGCCGTCGCCCGCGATATGGCCGGGAAGAATTTCAGGGTCATTGCCGTGGTCGGCGACGGCTCGCTCACCGGCGGCGTCTCCTGGGAAGCCCTCAACCAGATCGGCCATCTCCGCCCGCCGATGATCATCGTCCTCAACGACAACGAAATGTCGATTTCCCAGAGCGTCGGAGCCATCTCCAAGTACCTCGGCTACCTGGCCTCGGGCCAGCATTATCTGCGGGTCAAGGACAAGGCCAAGACGCTCCTCAAATCGCTCCCCGGCGTGGGCGGCGTGATCATCCGGGCCGGCCGGGCCCTGGAGGAAATGGTCAAGAAGACGTTTTTCCCCGGCCTGGTCTTCGAGGAGCTCGGCCTCCGCTATGTCGGCCCGGTCCAGGGCCACAGCCTCCCCTCGCTTCTCGAAGTCTTCGAGGCGGCCAAAAAGGAGGCCGACGGCCCCGTGCTGATCCATTGTGTGACCCGGAAAGGCCGCGGCTATGTCCCGGCCCAGAACAACCCGGATCATTTTCACGGCGCTCCGCCGTTCGACGTCGATTCCGGCGAACCGACCTCCCCCGGGGCCAAGCCCTGCTATTCCGAGGTCTTCGGCCGGACCATGATCCGGATCGCCGGCGAGGACCCCCGGGTCGTGGCCATCACCGCGGCGATGTGCGAGGGCACCGGCCTCCTCGAATACGCCGCGAAGCGGCCGGACCAGTTCTTCGATGTCGGAATCGCCGAGCAGCACGCCGTCAACTTCGCCGCCGGCCTGGCCGTCGGGGGGCGCCGGCCCGTCTGCGCCATTTATTCGACGTTCCTTCAGAGGGCCTACGACCAGGTCTATCACGACGTCTGCCTCCAGAACCTCCCGGTCGTATTCGCTCTCGACCGCTCGGGCCTGGTGCCCGACGACGGCCCGACCCACCAGGGAGTCAACGATATCGCCTACCTTCGGCACATGCCGAACATGGTCCTGGCCGCTCCGCGCGACGAGAACGAAATGCGGCATATGCTGAAGGCCGCCTTCGGCTACGAGCGGCCAACGGCCATCCGGTTTCCCAAGGGCGAGGTCGTCGGTGTGCCCGAGGACGAGGAGTGGCGCGACGTCCCGCCGGGCAAAGCCGAAACGCTCAAGGCCGGGATGGACCTGGTCCTGGCTTACGGAAGCACGGTTTACCCCGCCCTGGAAGCGGCCGAGCGGGCCGAGGCGGAAGAGGCGGCCGCGGGGCGGACGCTCAGCCTGGCCGTCGTCGACGCCAGGTTCTGCAAACCGCTCGACGAAGAACTGATTCTCGACTACGCCCGCCGGGGGCGGGCGATTGTCACGGTCGAGGAAGGAGTGCTTGCGGGCGGGTTCGGGAGCGCCGTTTTGGAGTTTCTCAACAGCCGCGGTTTCGGCGGTGTTCGGGTCAAGTGTCTCGGCCTCCCGGTCGAGCTTTTTCCGGTCGGCAAGCTGTCCGAGCTTCGGGCCCGCTACGGCCTCGACCCGGCCGGCCTGGCCGCCGAGTTTCAGTCCTTTTTCGGAGCGGAGGGGCCGGTTGTCGCGGCGAACCATGCGGGCGCCGGGCGCAACCCTGCCTGACTCACAAGGCTCGCATCTTATTGAAAAAAATAATTCCCATAAGAGGGGGATTCCCGCTGAGAATGAAAATCGATAACGATAGCAGGTCATTGTTGAGGCGGACTGAATAAGCCGGGACAAAAAGCGAAGGGACGACCCGTGCCTCGCCCGCCGAAAAAAATCAGGGCCGACCGGCTCCTCGTCGAGCGCGGCCTGGCCGAATCCCAAGCCAAGGCCCAGGCCTTCATCATGGCCGGGCGGGTGTCGTCCGACGGCCGAAGGGTCGAGAAAGCCGGCGAACTTTTGACCGCCGGGGCGCCTCTGTTCTGCGAGCCGGTGTCGCCGTTTGTCGGCCGGGGCGGGTTGAAGCTGGCCGAGGCGCTGGATGCCTTCGGCGTTTCGCCGGCGGGCTTGACTTGCGCCGACATCGGCGCCTCAACCGGAGGATTCACCGACTGCCTGCTCCAGCGGGGGGCGGCGAAAGTCTTCGCCGTGGATGTCACCACCAGCCAGCTCGACGACCGGCTGCGGCGGAACCCGCGCGTCGTCCCGGTCGAGCGGAACGCCCGGAATCTCAAAGCCGCTGATTTGGGAGAGCCCGTCGACCTGGCGGTCATGGACGTCTCGTTCATCTCGATTCTCAAGATCCTGCCCGCCCTGGCCGCGGTGCTTCGGGGCGGGGAGGCGATTCTTCTTTCTCTCATCAAGCCCCAGTTTGAAGCGGCCCGCGACCGTGTGGGAGAGCGTGGAATCATCCGGGACCCGGAAGTCCATCGAGAGGTTCTGACCCGGATCGCCGGGGGAGCGAGGGAGGCGGGGTTCGCCCTGACCGGTTTGTTGCGGCTTGTGACCCGCGGCCGGAAAGGGAATGTCGAGTTTTTCGGCCGGTTCGTCCTTCGGGAACCGTCGGTGGAACCGCTCCCGAGGGACGTGATAGAATCGGTCGACATCGCAAGCGGAGGAACGTCCTCATGAAGCCAGTGCGTAGGGCCGGTGTCGTCATCAAGCCTCATGCCTCCGGGGTGGCCGATCTCATTATCGCGCTGACCGGCTATTTCTCGGCGAAGGGCATCGGAGTCGTTTTGGAGCAGGCCGCGGCTGAAAAAGCCGGCCGGCCGGACGGCCTGCCGCGGGACCTCGTCCCCTCCGCTTCCGACCTGATCGTCGTCCTGGGAGGGGACGGGACTCTTCTCAGTGTCGCCCACCAGGCCGCCCGGGCCGGCATTCCGGTCATGGGGGTGAATCTCGGGAGCCTTGGCTTTCTGACCGAGGTGCCGGTGGCTGAAATGGAACTTTCTCTTGATGCGTTGCTTGCGGATGGAACCAACGTCCGGCCCCGGATGATGCTCGAATCGACGTTCCGGGGCGAGACCGAGCTCGCGCTCAACGACATCGTCCTCAATAAGACGGCCAGGGCCCGAATGATCCAGTATGCCGTCTCGGTCGATGGCCGGGAGATCGCCAAGCTTAGGGCCGACGGGTTGATCGCAGCCACTCCGACCGGGAGCACGGCCTATTCCCTGTCGGCCGGCGGGCCGATTCTCCATCCGAGCGTGCCGGCGATCATCCTGACCCCGATCTGCCCGCACACGCTCTCCTTCCGGCCGACCGTCGTCTCGTCGGACGCACGGATCCGGGTGGAGCTCCGGACGCCGGGCGAGGAAGCGTTCCTGACGCTGGACGGCCAGCGGGGCGGCGAGATCGGCGGGGATGACGCGATCGAGATCCGGAAGGCCGGGGTCGAGCTGCTGCTGGTGACCTCGCCGAAGCGGAACTATTTCGGCCTGCTCCAGGAGAAGCTGCGCTGGGGTTGAGGACCTGTTGGAGGGGAACCC
>JAFGEN010000340.1 GCA_016931595.1 Candidatus Aminicenantota bacterium
TCATTCTGGCCGGGGGGTTGTCTCCGGAGAATGTGTATGAGGCGGCGATGAAAGTCCGGCCGGCCGGCGTGGACAGCTGCACACTGACCAACGCCGTCGACCTCGAAGGCAAACCGATTCGCTTTAAAAAGGATTTCGCCAAGGTCGCCGCTTTCGTCGCCGAATCCCGGCGGGCGGAAGAACGATTTGCTACTGGGGTCGGACCTCAGTAACTCATTTAGAATCTGGAGGTTTCTGAGGTCCGACCCCAGTACTCAGGAAGTGAATGTCAACGTCCGACTTCTCCCGTTTCGATCAAAAGAACGCCCTCTTCCGGCGAAAGTCTCACATTCAAATCAACGTTTTTTTTACTTCGCGCGTACTACCGGATGAAGATGGCCCCACCCATTGGTCAAGGAACAACGATGTGAGAAAGCTCATCCGATATGCGGCGGCGGTGATCCTCCTGTGCGGACCGGCCGCGGCCGCTCTCCAGGGGCCGGGATTTGATTTTTCGGCCGTCGAGCAGACCTGGAAAATAGCCGGAATTCTAGAGCGCGACCAGGAACCGGACGCCGCCGAGTGGGCGGCCCTTTTTCAATCCCCCGGCTACCGGGAGCTGATGCGCCGGGAATCCTATTTCACCCAGGAAGGATTCAAGGCCAATTTCCGGCTGGCGTTCATGCCCTCCCAAACCGGAGCCCGCAAGGAAGCCCTGGAAAAGCGGCCGAATTCGACCGCGGCCCATTTCGCCCGGATCGCCGGGCGGCGCGAGGGTCTCCAGCGCCTCCAGGCTGAGATGGAGCGGGGATCGATGATAGACGAAGCCCTGGCCAAGGCCGGGGTCCTCCTTCCTTCGGAGGCCATGGAAGGCCGGCCCCATCCCCCGATCGCCTTCGTTTTTTTCGCTCCGGACGGCCGGGGATACGACCCGATCATCGTCGACCTGCTTTATGCCGCAGATAAAGGCGACGGGCTCGTCGCCTTTATGGCCCACGAGATCCATCATTATTGCCGGCGGCGGGTCCTGGCATATGACGAAGGAAACGTCCTCGTTAAAGACGAAGGTCTTCTCAACGGGCTGACTCAGCTCCAGATCGAGGGGATCGCCGACCAGATCGACAAGCATGAGCCCTTTTTCAGGGCCAAAAATCCGGAATCATCGGCCTACGCGGAAGCCTACCGGAAAAACGTCCTCGAATCCCCGAGAGTTTTAACCGAGGTCAACGCGAGGCTCGAGGACGCCGCCGACCGGCCGGGGCAAACGTTTTATTTGTCGGACCTTCTCCCCCAGAGCGGACATCCCACGGGCTACTTCATGGCCCGGGCGATCATCGACGGCGGCTTCAAGCAGGCGATGATCGAAACCGTCGGCAATCCCTTCGCCTTCGTCTATCTTTACAACCGGGCGGCCCGGGCCGATGGGGCCGGCCCGGTGTTCAGCCGGAAAACAGTCGAATTCCTGAGAACGCTGGAAACGGCTTACTGCCCGAAACCCGCAACATCCGTCTTTCGGAAGGCCGTCGCCGGCGGATTCGATTCATCGGCCGTCGAAGCCTTCTGGAAGCTCGCCGATACTCTAGCCAAGGGAAACGAACCGTCTCCGGTCGACTGGGCCGCCTTGACCTCCCACCCGGCTTATGCCGAATTGGCGCGACATGAAGGCCGGACCTACGAACCCGACATCCTCAAGGACCGAATGGAGATGGTCTTCAATCCGACCCGGGCCGAAGAACTTCAGGAAAAACTCAAGCAGCGTTCCGACCGAATGGCGTCCCATTTCGCCGATTTAAAAACAAAGCGCGCCTCCCTGGAGGCGTTCGTTCGAAGTCTGGGCGGCCCCGCCTGGGCGGACCGCCTCATCGCCGATATCAGGCCGTATCTCCCGCCGGATGCGGCCGAGGCGGTTCTCGCGCCGCTCTTCTCGCCCGTTTATTTCTCGCCTGATTTGAGATACGGATATCGCCTCTTCATCTTCGATCCCGCCTACGGAGCGGACCAGCCGGCCTCCATCGAATACCATGCCCGCCTGTTCGCCCTGAGATATTTCCGGGAAGCGCGACCGGCCTATCACCCGGAACGCCTCAAGGTGAAGCACGCCGGAGCCATGGATCTCCTCGAAACCCTGGAAACCCAGGGCTTCATGGAGAATATTTTCCCAAAAAATTCGATCTTCGACGCCGATCAGAAGCGGAAGGAATCCGACAAAAAGGCGTTCGAAGCCGGCCTTGCGGACGCCCCGTCGGCGATCGCGCGGCTGGACCGCAAAATGGCTGAAGTCGAAGCGACGCCGGAAGATACCGATGCCTGGCTCCGGCTCTCGACGGCCGATTTGGTTCTCCAGGGACGCCCCCTGGGATTTTTCATGGCCCGGGCGATCGCCGACCGGCTCGGGAAAGTACGATTGTCCGCCGTCCTGGGCGATCCTTTTGCCTTCGTCCGGCTCTACAACGAGGCCGCGGCCCGGTCTTCCGGCTCCCTCCCCCGCTTCAGCGAGGACGCTTTGCGCTTGATCGGGCGCTTGGAGCAGGAATACCGTTAACCGCAGGATTCGCCTTAGATTTGATTCTGAAGGCAATCGCCTTACCGCGGGGCCTCGATCTGAATCGTGGAGTGGACGATGAGGAATCGATGCCTCAATTCTCCGCTGATTTTTTCGATCAAGTCGTTCAGGCCGCAACCGTCCTCAGCGACGACATGGACTGTCAGGGCCATTTCCGTCGTGCTCATCGCCCAGATGTGCAGGTCGTGAAAACTCTTCAGTCCGGGCAGGGAACTCAAGTAAGTCTCGACGCCTTTCCTGTTTCCTGTCGATTCCTTTCGGAACGGCGTCCAGGGCTCTGAGCCGGATCTTCTTGACGCGCGCTCTTCTCCGGTCTATAGTCGGCCCATCATGCCGAAGGAAGGGAAGACGGCGGATATTTACCGGCGCCTGGCCGAACACCTGGATGATCTGCCGGCCGGATTCCCGGCGACGGAAAGCGGCGTCGAGCTCCGGATCCTCAAACGGCTCTTCACCGAGGAGGAAGCCGAGATGGCCATCCTTCTCTCGGTCCTCCCCGAAGGGCCGGAATCGGTCGCGATCCGGGCTCATCTCCCTGTCGCCGAGGCCGCCCGACGCCTGGAGGAGATGTCGCGCAAGGGCTTGATCTACCGCCATCCGGACAAGGGGGAAGGCTTCCGCTACAGCGCCAACCAATATGTCATCGGGGTCTGGGAATACCAGGTCAACCGGCTCGAACCCGGGCTCGCCCGGGACATGGACGAGTATGTGGACACACTCCTGTTGAAAGGCTCCTGGAAAAAGACGCCCCAGCTCCGCGTCATCCCGGTCGGAAAATCCATCCCTGTCCAACGAGAAATCCTGGCCCACGAAATGGCCGAAGAATTGGTCGGCGCACACGACCGTTTCCTCGTCGCCCCGTGCATCTGCCGCCGGGAGCGGACAATGATGGGCGAGGGATGCGGCAAGCTCGAGGAGGCCTGCCTGATCATGGGCGGAGGCGTCGACTACTACGAGCAGAACGGAATGGGACGACGAATCGCCAAGGAGGACGCCTTGGCCCTCCTCAAGCGGGCGGAGAAGGAAGGGCTTGTCCTCCAGCCCAGCAACGCGAAAAAAATCTCCAACATCTGCATGTGCTGCGGATGCTGCTGCGGCGTCCTCCGGACAATCAAGAAGCACCCGCGGCCGGCTGAATTCGTCTCCTCCCCGTTCCGCGCTTCGCTCGACGGGGAGACCTGCACCGACTGCGGCGTCTGCCTGACCCGATGCCCCATGGACGCGCTTCAGCGCGGA
>JAFGEN010000341.1 GCA_016931595.1 Candidatus Aminicenantota bacterium
CACGAAGGGTGACGCTGTGCTAGTCGCACTGCGAACCCTTCGTAACGAAGCAAATGCGGCCATATCGGCTCGCCCGAAGGGTAAAAATTCAGTACTATCTTGATGATAACAGAAGAAATATTGAAGTCATAAGAATTTTTATGAATAATGCAGGCATGGAGGGCCGAAATGGAATTCCAAGAACTCATCCGCAAACGATACAGCGTCCGGGCCTACGAGTCCCGTCCGGTCGAGGAAGAGAAGCTGACCCGCATCCTGGACGCGGCCGGCCTGGCTCCGACGGCCTGCAATCTCCAGCCGTTTCGGATTGTCGTCCTGCAAACGAAAGGGCGGGAGAAGGAACTCGGCCGGATCTATCACCGGGATTGGTTTGTCCAGGCCCCTCTCGTTCTGGCCGTCTGCGCCCTGCCGGGTGAAAGCTGGAAGCGCAAGCACGACGGATGGGACGCGTCTGAAGTCGACGCCACGATCGCCATGGACCACCTCATTCTAGCCGCGACCGACGAGGGTCTGGGGACCTGCTGGATCGCCGCCTTCGATCCGAAAGCCGCCCGGGAAGTCCTCGGTCTTCCGCCCGATGTCGTGCCCGTCGCTTTCACTCCCTTGGGCTACCCGGCCGATTCCCCCGGGCCGAAAAAGCGCCGGCCGGCCGCCGATTTGGTCCGGCGGGAGCGCTGGTAATTATCTGAATTGTGTTGTTCAAGAAATTATCGCGGCGAATTCCCACTTCCGGGTGCTGGTGCTGGAAGGCTACGATGACGCCGCCTGCGACGACTATGGCGCGATCGATATGTACGTTCGGAAGGCCGACCTGGCCAAGGCCTTCCGGGACGTGTCCGCCTTCATCTCGGCGTGGGTAAATAATCCTTTTTTCCCGGCCGGGAACTCTTTTTTCTTTAATTTCGCAGCATGAGGAGGGCGGAATACCGTTTCGCCCTGAATAGGACGAATTAAGGAAAATTTCATGAACTCAAAGCTCTTGACCCAATTCTTTTTGATGTTTTGTTTGGGACTCTCTCCCTTGATCATCCAGGCCCAAGAACAGGGGAATTCCCTTTATCGTATCGAGGAAATCACGGTTCCGGCCGGAGAATTTACCGTCGTGGGCGATCTCTATATTCCGCTGAAGGGGGAAAAACACCCGGTGGCGATTTGGGTGCACGGCTCGGGTCCCTTGACCCGGCAGATTATGGCCCCCCTTTTAAAGCCGCAGATCGAGATCTTCCTAAAGGCCGGATTCGCGTTTTTCCTGGATGACATTCCGGGCGCCGGCGGCTCCAAAGGCGAGATCAAAAGCGTCTACCAGGACCGGGCCATGATCCTGGCCGCCGAGATCGAGGCCCTCAAGAAGCGCTCCGACATCCTCCCGGGCCGAATCGGCGTGGTTGGAATGTCCCAGGCCGGAATCGTCATGCCTTTGGCCGCGACTCTTACGACCGATATCGCCTTCATGATCGCCGAAGCCTGCGTGGCCGAATCCGCCTACCGGCAGGACGCCTATCTCCTCGAAAAATTGATGATCTGCGAGGGACGGCCGGAGGAGGAAGCCTAAAAGGCGGCCCGCTTCCAAAGGCAGCGGTACGAAACGATGAACTACCCGGAATATCTTGCCGCCGTGGAATTCCTGGCCAAAAACGAATACAGCGTGATGATCGGGCTGAACTCTCCGGGAATGAGCGAGGAAAAGTTCAAGCTCCGCGATCGTTCCCCCGCCAAACTCGGCTCTTTCTATGATCCGATGCCGGTGGTGGCCGGTCTTCCTTTCCCCATCCTGGCCTTGTTCGGAGAGAAAGACCACAATATCAACCCCGTCCAGGGATATGAAGCTTATCGCCTTGCTTTTCAAACAGCCCGGAATCCCCTCAACCGGGTCGAGATGATTTCCAACGCCAACCATTCGCTGTTTGAGGCCGAGACGGGCTGTGTCCGTGAGCTTATGGCCCAGGTCACCGGGGGGAAGCCTCTCTACGGCCCCGAAGTCCCGAACATTATTGCCGCCTGGCTGGAGAAGCTCAAAGCTGCGTTTTAGGCTTGAATCCGGCTTACTTCTTAGAAGGCGGCTCGATCCGGGTTCGAGTGATCTTGACGACCAGGTCGGCGGTCGGGTCGGGGCAACGGACGTACTCCGTCGTAACGCCGTCGGGGTCGATCACTTTTTCGTAAGGCGTTCCCTCGTATCGCCAGGGCAGGGTGCCGCCGAATTCCAGGATCCGCACGAAATCGTTGAGGCTGCCGCGGAGCCAGGGACAGATCTTTCCCCAATCCTGGGGATAGGCGAATTGATCGCCCTTCTTGTGGCACCAGGTGTCGGCTCGGGCCTCAAAAATTTCGAGGTCGATCCGGTAAAATTTCCGGGGCGGCAGCGCGGGCTGATTTTTAGGGGACGCGGAGGCTTGGACCGAATCTCCGAAAGCCGGAAGTCCGGCCGCGGCGGCGAAAGCCGCCAGCCCGCAACCCGCATGTCCGACAAATTCCCTTCTTTTCATGGCGTTCTCCTGTCGTTGCCGTTGAAATTGAAGTCGAGATGGATGACTCCGGGATTCTCACATTCAGGGTCCGCCGTTGTCAATTTCGGATTTTCTGATCAAGAATCCAAAAGATCCGTTATCGACGAGATGAGGCCGAGGAATGGCTGTTGACGGGCGGCGAGGCATCGCGCCCGACCACGAGGGCCGGCCCTCGCCGGAGGACGGCCTGAGCGGCCGCGACGCGGCGCTGGAGTTCCCCCGGACAGGGTGAAGGCGGTTGCCGCGCACACCGGAGCGAGAAGTGTTTCCCTCTTGTCCGTTTGCTGACAAGGGCTGTTCGCCCGCGGACGATCTCGGCCGCTAAGAAATGCGAACCATTATCCGAGCCGATGTCCCGATGAACGATTAGAACTGAGACGGGGTGGGTGGCTTCAGAGCGCCACTTTGATGTCGCCCCACGGGCGCCAGGCTCGAGCTTAACCGCAAGCCTGAGCGCTGGCACGTTCTTTGCAGTTATCAAATCTTGACATATACCGAAACTGGAGACATAAGTGAGCAAACAACCGTTCACCGCATCAGCCAAGCCCATCATCCTCTCGCTGCTCCTGACCGGGTTGATCGTCCCGGCTTCCTCGGCCCTGCTGGCCCAGGACGCCGCCTTCCCGAAGCTCGCCGGTTCCTATCTCGGCCAAACCCCGCCGGGAGCAGTCGCTAAGCCGTTCGCGCCCGGGATCGTCAAGTCCAGTCATTCCTCGGTGGCGATTTCCCCTGACGGGACCGAGATTTATTGGTCGGACGGGCTCCTTGACAGAGCCATCTTCGTCACAAGGCTCGTTAACGGACTGTGGACCAAGCCCGTACCGCTCTCGTTCACCCGGGACGAGGGCGGAGACGGCCCCAAGCTGTCTCCCGACAACCGTAAGCTGTACTTCAACTCCGACCGGCCGCGCGGTCCCGGGGATTCGAGGCGTGAGCGGATCTGGGGCGCCGAACGGACGGCCGAAGGCTGGGCCGAACCTGTCCCCCTCGGCCCGGAAATCAACGACGAACACCTTCACTGGCAGGTGACGGTCGACGACCGGGGCAACTTGTATTTCGGTTCGGAGAGGCGCGGCTCCAAGGGGCAGGATGATGTCTTCCTCGCCGTCCCCCGCCCGGGAGGGCATGAGAAACCCGTTAGCCTCGACGTGGCGGTGAACTCGAAGGCCCATGAAGGCAGCCCCTTCGTCGCGCCGGACGGCCGGTACCTGATCTTCCTGCGCGATTCCGACCTCTGGATCAGCTTCCGGGGGGAGGGCGGCCGTTGGCGGCCCGCCCAGCGCTTGAAGACTCCGGCGCACGCGTGCTGTCCCTATGTCTCCCCGGACGGAAAGTACTTATTCTTCCTGAAGTTCGAGCGGGACACCCAAACCCACACCGTCTACTGGATGGACGCGGCTGGGCTGGGATTGGACAGGGAGGGCTGAGAGGCTGGTCTGTGAGAAAGGCCGGAACTACTATTTTAACGACGGACCGACATCGTTGTGTAATGCCGCTCGGGCGGTACGAACGCGCCCGCGGAGAAGCTGGGACTCGAGATCAATACTCACCACCTGCGACGGGGAGAAGTAATCGTATTTCGTTCTGTTTCGTGCCGCCTCACTTCTTCAGCCACTGGTCGAGCCAGGCGATCACCGTGTCGTGCCAGAGGATGGAATTGGCGGGCTTGAGAATCCAGTGGTTCTCGTCGGGAAAGTAGAGGATCTTGCTCGGGATCTCCCAACGCTGGTGGGTTTTTTTTGAACACCTGTTGAATGCCGCTTTGACTGGCGCTGATTATTCAAATCATTTTCGATTATAATTAAGAACCGGAGAAACTTCGATTCCTCGAAGACCTCGAAACCATACGTCTCGACCACACATACGCAGAAATCGTCGTTGATTATTTCAAAGCTCTTCTATATACTTCATCGCGATAATTGAATGAATTGGATAGGGCAGTAAGGGGACCGCA
>JAFGEN010000342.1 GCA_016931595.1 Candidatus Aminicenantota bacterium
AGAATCGCCAGGGAGACGGCCGGGGGATCGATGTGCGTATCGCCATAGATGAGGAACAGGACGGCGGCCGCCTCGGAAATCGCCGCCGCTGCCAGGCCCATCAATACGCCCAGCCAGACGCCGTGGCCGGCCAGAGCGAAGAGCTCGGCGGCCAAAACGATATGTAGGACCACAGGTGCTTTGGCTCCGGCCGCGAGAAAAACGAGGGAGACGGCGGCCAGGCTGAAGAAAATCCCGGTCGTTTGCGGATAAGCGACGGTCGAGATCGCGGCCGGAAGAGCAAAGCCGAGGCTTAAAACGGCGAGCTGAAGAGGCGGCATCCGCCAGGGGAGATTCGTCCCCGTCCGGTCGACGGCCCAGCGTTTCGTCCCGGGACAGGGTTTGCCGAGAAGGCCGGTTTTTCCAAAAAGCAGCCGGACAATGAATCCGCTGACGACGATGGACAGGGCGATGGCGTTTTTCCACGGCGTTCCCCGTCCGTTCGGAACGAGGAGCCAGCCTCCGGCCAGCAGGCTCCCCAGGACTCCAAACAGCCCGCCGATAAGAAGCACGTCCGGGCGGCCGAGCTTGAGAAGCGGCGTTACGATATCCCGGCCGGAAGACAGAAGGCCTTTCCGGGCGGCATAAGCGGCCGCGGCGACGCCTCCGGCGAAGGCGACATGGGGGCCTAGGAACGGGCCCCAGGTGATGTGCGTTTGAAACGACGCGTCGCCGGAAATGATCGTGATGACGGTTCCGGCGACCGAGGCCAGGCCGCAGAGGACGAACATCGGGACGGCCCCGAAGGCCGCCCCGGCGATTCCCCCGCCGAAGGAAGCCAGCAGGGTGAGCCAGACCGGACCGGTCATCGGGCTTCACCTTCGGCCCGGCCGGGCTTCGTTTTAGCCGCGGTCCTATCGATCAAGGCGCAAAGATCGGCGATGGTCGGATGGTCGAGCACGTCGCGGATGGAGATCTGGGACCCCATTTCCCGGCGCAAGTGGCTGAGCAGGGTCGTGGCCAGGAGGGAATGTCCGCCCAGCTCGTAGAAATTATCCCGGCGTCCGATCCGGGCGATGCCGAAAAGACGTCGCCAGATGGCCGCCACTTTTTTTTCGGTCTCGGTCTCGGGGGCGACGAAGGCCGTTTCCAGGTCGGGCCGGTCGTGCTTCGGCTCCTCATCGTTTTTACGGAGGGAATTTTCCTTTTCCCGGATGAATTCGCGCTTGATCCAGAGGTCGACTCGGACGCCGAGGTCGCGGGTGGAGACGATGACGTTCGGCGAATCCGTCAGGGCGAGGGTCCGGCGGAAGGCGTCGATTCCTTCCCGGGTCGTGAGACCGTTGCGGAGCTCCTGCCGGAACCATTCCTTCAACTCGTCGGGCATGTGCGTTTTCAAGCCCATGCCGACCTGGCCCCACATGTCCCAGTCGACCGCGACGACGCGCCGCCCTCGCCGGCTGCCCTGCATGGCGTAGGCGTCGAGAAAGGCGTTGGCTGCGCTGTAATCGCCCAGGCCGATCCCGCCCAAGACGGAAGCGACTGACGAGCAGAGGACGATGAATTCGGGACGGTGCTTTTTCAGGATCCGGTCCAAAACGATGGTCCCGTGGATTTTCGGGGCCAGGATCTTGGCCGCTTCCTCGGTCTTTTTCAACTGGAGGATGCCCTCGCCCGGCAGTCCGGCGGCGTGGACGACGCCGTCGATCGGACCGAAGCGGGCTGAGGCCCGGGAGATTTTCTCGGTCATCTTTTTCTCGTCGGCCGCATCGGAGGCCGCGTAAATGACCCGGGCGCCCAGCCCTTCCAGGCGGAGAATATCGCGGATCCGGCGGCCGGTTTGATCGGTCCTCGGATGCGCCTTGAGATAACGGGCCCAATGATTCCTCGCCGGCAGCCTGGTCCGGCCGGTGAGAATCAAACGGGCCTTGGCCTCGCGGGCGAAATATTCGGCCAGGGTCAGCCCGATTCCGCCCAAGCCGCCGGTGATGAGATAAACGCCGTCTTGTTTCAGGAGCTTCGTTTCCTTCGGAACCCTCCCGGGCCGCAGGGGCTCGAAATCCTGAACCCAGCGCCGCCCCCCGCGGAAGGCGACGAGAAGATCCGGGATATCCGAGCGGAGCTCCTTCAAAATGAGCTCGACAAGAGGGAGCCGGATTTCGGCCGGCCGCTCGACGTCCAGGTCGATTTGGCAGCACTTGACGTTCGGGTATTCCTGGGGAATGACCTTGACCGGGCCGAGAAGCGGAGCTTTTTCCGGCCGGATGCGTTCGCTCCCGGTGACGTCCTGAAGCCCGTTGGAAACGACGAAGGTCCGGATCTCCCGGGCGATGTTTTCCTTGCCGAAGCCCTGGGCCAGGCGGACGAGGCTGTAAAAACCGAGATCCAGGGCCCGGTCGACGTCCGCGAGGTTCGCCGGGCGCCTGGCTGCCGGGGCGGACGTCAGGTTCCAGAGATGGGCGATTTTTTCGGGGAACCGGCCCCGGTCCCGAAGGTCGGAACAAAGGGACAGGTAATCGTCCTCGCTGCGGGGATTGACGACGAAGCCGTCGCGACCGAGCCGACGGTAGGAGCGTCCGGCCTTGACCACGGCCACGGAATGACCTTCCCGCCGCAGGCGTCGGACAACGGTCTCCCCGAGCCCCAACTCGTCCAGGAACACCAGCCAGGATGAAGAAGCCTCCGTTTCCCCGACCGCCGGCGGCGCGGGCGCGGGCGACGAGGCCCGTTTCCAGGTCGGGGTGTAAAACCAGCCGGCGGGGTCTTTGGTCTTCCGGTTGAGCTGCTCGAAGCGGCTGACCGGGGCCGGGCCCGGTTTGGTCGGCTCGGCCCAGAATCGTTTTCGTTCGAACGGATAAGTCGGCAGGGAAACGCGGCGCCGCGGCTCGGATCGATAGAAACCTTTCCAGTCGACGTTCATGCCCGCGGCCCACAAGCTTCCGAGCGAGCCGAGGATGAATTCGGTATCCGGTGTCTTGTCTTTCGGGTCGGGCAGGGAGCAGGCCGTGACCTGCCCGGCGGCCGGAGCGATGTTCATCCGGGCCAGCTGGGTCAGGGTCCTCCCGGGCCCGGTTTCAAGAAGAATGCGGCCGGGCTCGGCCGCCGCCGCTCGGACGGCCTCGGAGAAACGGACCGTTTGGCGGGCGTTGCGGATCCAGTAATCGGTTTTGACGATATCATCGGGAGCGGCTTGGCCGCCGGTGACGGTGCTGAAGACCGGAAGCCGCGGCGCCGCCCGAGGAACGGATTCCAGCATCCGGCCGTAGTCCTCGGCCAGCGGCTCCATCATCGGCGAATGGAAGGCATGGGAGGTCCGGAGATAGCGGCAAGACGTGTTCCGCTCCTCCAGCTTCCGCCGCAGGTCCTCCACCGGCTCCTTCGGTCCCGATATGACGCAAAGAGCGGGGGCGTTCACCGCGGCCAGCGACAGCTCTCCGTCCAGAAAGGGAAGCGTCTCCTCCTCCGAGAGGGAAACCGCGAGCATCGCCCCTTCGGGCAGACGGTCCATCATTTCCCCCCGCCGGGCCACAAGCGTCAGGGAATCCTCCAGGGAAAAGACGCCGGCCAGGCAGGCGGCCGTGTATTCGCCCAGGCTGTGCCCGAGGAGGGCGGCTGGCTTGACGCCCCAGTCCATCCACATTCGAGCCAGGGCGTAGGAGACGGCGAATATCGCCGGCTGGGCGAAACGGGTCTGCCGGAGAAGCTCGGCTGCGGCCCCGGGATCTCCGCTGTCCGGATGAATGATCCGCCGGATGTCCTCCCCTAAAAGCGGGGATAGGATTTCCGCCGAACGATCCAGCCAGAGCCGGAAGGTCGGTTCACGGAGATAGAGCTCCCGGCCCATGCCGGCGTATTGGACTCCTTGCCCGGGAAACAGGAAAACGATCGACCGGTCCGGCCGGGCTTCGGTCGAGCCCGCTCCGCGTTCTTTCAGCTCGGAAACAGCCTCCCGAACATCTCGGCAGACGACGGCCCGGCGATATTTAAATTCCTCCCGGCCTTCGGCCAGGGTAAAGGCCGCGTCGGCGAGGGGAAGGCCGGGATGGGTCTCGAGGCGGACGGCCAAGGCGGCCGCCGCCTTGTTCAGGGCGGCGGGGGAGCGGGCCGAAAGCGGGATCAGGTGAGCGGGTCTCGTCGTCTTGGCCGCCGGGAGGACGGGAGCCTCTTGCAGGACGAAATGGGCGTTGGTTCCCCCAAAGCCGAAGGCGCTGACGCCGCAGCGGCGGGGGTGTCCGTTCGTCTCCCAGGGCGTGAATTTCGTCCTGATGACGAAGGGGCTCGCGGCCAGGTCGATTCCCGGATTGGGTTTGCGGAAGTGCAGAGTCGGCGGCAGCCCGCCGTTCTCCAGGGACAGGACGGCTTTGATGAGGGAGGAAACCCCGGCCGCGACATTGACGTGACCGATGTTCGATTTGACCGAGCTCAAGACGCAGAATCCCGTTTTCTTCGTCCCGAACGCCCGGGTCAGCGCCTCGAATTCGATGGGGTCGCCCAGGCGCGTTCCCGTTCCGTGGGCTTCCACCATGTCGATGCTTTCGGGACCGA
>JAFGEN010000343.1 GCA_016931595.1 Candidatus Aminicenantota bacterium
CCATATTAAATACCCGAGGGGGCCGGGATGTCAACTTGGGGGGAACGCTTTGCGTTCCCCTCCTGGCCTTGCCGTCCTACGCGAACCTTGTGAGCCAGGGCAACGGGCGCCGGGAAGCCCGGCAGCCCTGCCCCCCTTCTCGGGCGGGGCATGAACCCCGTCCTGCGACCAAGGGGGCACACCCCCTTGGATTCCCCGACGAGCGGTTCCCCATGGCAAACCATGGGGAACCGCTCGTCAAATTTGCAGACACGGCCCCATTTGCATAAAATCGGCCCATGAAAACGACCCGCCGGTCCTGGCTCCCCATCCTCATCCTCCTTGCCGCCGCGATTCCGTCCCGTTCAGCCGGTCAAGGTGCGGCCGAAGCTTCGGTCCTGGACGGATTGAAGGACAAGCGGATCGGAGTCCTGATCGGCTCGACGCACGATCAGTTCATCACGTCCCGCTTCCCCGGCGCCGAGATCCTCCGCCTGGACGCGAGTCCCGACCTGGCCGTGGCTTTGAAGGCCGGCCGCTGCGACGTCATTTTGATGGACTCCAATACCGGCAGGCTTTATCGGAGGGATGATCCGGGATTGGGCCTGCTGACCGAGAAAATCTTCGCGGAACGCATCGGATTCGGGTTCGCCGAGGCTTCTCTTCGGGACAAGTTCGACGCCTTCCTTCGGGACCTCCGGAAAAGCGGCGAACTGGACCGGATCCGGTCCAAGTGGAACGATGACTCCGGGCAGACCGAAATCCCCGAACCGCCCTTGACCGGGCCGAACGGCCGGTTGAAGATCGCCACCTCGGCCGACCTCGTGCCCTTTACGTACTTGAGGGAGGGCCGCCGGACCGGCCTGGACATCGAGCTGGCCTACCGGTTCGCCGAACGGCAGGGCCTCCTTCCCGAAGTGCAAACCCTGCCCTTCGCTTCCCTGATCGCCGCCGTCGCCTCGGGCAAAGCGGATGTGATTTGCTCGTGCATCACGATCACCGAGGAGCGGTCCAAGCAGGTCCGTTTCTCGGAGCCTTATTACGAGTCGGGGGCCGATATTCTCGCCCTGAAGACGAACATGGCCCTTGGGGCCGGAAGGGTGGATGCGGGCGACGATGGGCTGCCCGCGGTCGAAACGGCCGTGATCGGGGCCATGACCGGAACGACGGGGGAACAGCTCGTCCGGGAACGATTCCCCAAGGCCGACCTCAAGCTTTTTGACGACGTCATGGACGCGATCGCCGCCTTGAAGACGGGCCGGCTGGACTATGTGATCACGGCCTACACGACCGCTCTCCGGGCGGCCAACGCCAACGACGACCTGGCCGTCCGGTCCGAGGAATACAACCACGAGTGGGCCTCGATCGCCGTGCGCAAGGACAATCCGGCGCTTCTTGCGGAAATTAACGCCGTCCTGGCCGAGTTCAAGGCTGACGGGACGCTCGACAAGATCATCGGGCACTGGGTTCGTCCGGACGGTTCGCCCTACGAAATTATCAAGGTTCCCCAGGCCGAGGGAGGGCCGCCGCTCCGGGTGGCCATTGCCGCCAACCGCGAGCCGATGGGCTTCCACCAGGGCGAGGAAATCGTCGGCCTGGACCCCGAGCTGATCCAGACCATCGCCTTCCGGCTGGGCCGTCCGGTCGTTTTCTCCGACATGAAGTTTTCCGCGCTGATCGCGGCCCTGGAGTCGGGCAAGGCGGATGTCATCTGCTCGAACATGACCGCGACCGACGAGCGCCGCGAGCGGGTGGGATTCACCGACGGCTATTACGTCAATCCCCAGGTGATGCTGGCCCGACAATCGATCCCGGCCGGGTCCGGGAGAACGGGCTTTTTCGCCGGGGTCAAGGACAGCTTTTTCAACAACATCGTCCGAGAGAAACGATATCTTCTGATTTGGCAGGGATTGAAGGTCACGTTTCTCATCTCCATCCTTTCGGCCCTGCTCGGAACGGTGCTGGGCGGCCTCATCTGCTTCATGCGGATGAGCAAGAGGACGCTTCTTCGGGGAATTGCCCGGGCGTACATCGACCTGCTCCGGGGCATTCCCCAGGTCGTCCTCCTGATGATCATGTTCTACGTCATCCTGGCCCCGCTGGACATCAGCGGGGTGCTCGTGGCGACGTTCACCTTCGCCCTGAACTTCGCCGCCTACGTCTCGGAGATGTTCCGCACCTCGATCGAGAGCGTGAAAAAAGGCCAGACCGAGGCCGGGATCGCCCTCGGGTTCAGCAAAGCCGGCGCCTTTCTCCACATTGTCCTGCCCCAGGCGGTCCAGCGGGTCCTTCCGGTCTACAAGGGCGAGTTCATCGCCCTGGTCAAGATGACGGCCATCGTCGGGTATATCGCCGTCCAGGACCTGACCAAGGCCAGCGACATCATCCGGAGCCGGACGTTCGACGCCTTCTTCCCCCTGGTCATGGTCGCCGTCCTGTACTTCGTACTGGCCTGGATTCTGACCCGGCTGCTGGAGGCCATCCAGGTTCGAACCGCCCCCAGGAAGGGAGGCGCGAAATGAATATCCTGGTCGAACATCTCTCCAAGCACTTTGGGGACGCGATTGTCCTGAAGGACATCAATGTCGAGATCAACTCCGGCGAGGTGATCTCGATCATCGGCCCTTCAGGAACGGGCAAGAGCACCTTCCTCCGCTGCCTGAACCTCCTGGAGATGCCGACCGGGGGAAGCATCAGGTTGGACGGGAGGGACATCCTGGCTCCCGAAAATGATCCCGCCGCCCTCCGGCGGAAGATGGGAATGGTCTTTCAGAGCTTCAACCTGTTCGATCATTTGACGGCCCTGGGGAACCTGACGATCGGACCGGTTCGGCTGCTGAAGAAGAGTCCGGAGGAAGCGGCTAAAAAAGCCCGGGAACTTTTGGCCCTGGTCGGCCTGGCCGCCAGGGAAAACGCCTTTCCCGACGAGCTTTCCGGCGGACAGCAGCAGCGGGTGGCCATCGCCCGCTGCCTCTCGATGGACCCCGAGGTCATCCTCTTTGACGAGCCGACCTCGGCCCTCGACCCGACGATGGTCAGCGAGGTCCTGGGCGTCATCCGACGCCTGGCGGCCGACGGGATGACAATGGTCATCGTGACCCACGAGATGAAATTCGCCCGGGACGTCAGCACCCGGGTTCTCTACATGGACGAGGGCGTCATCTACGAGGAGGGGCGCCCGGCGGATATCTTCGACAATCCCCGCCGGGAAAAGACCCGGGCCTTCATCTACAGGATCCGAAACCTCTCCTACCACCTCGCCGATGAGGCTTACGACTATTACGACATGATGTCCAGGGTCGAGGCGTTCGGTCGGAGGCACTTTTTCCCCGAGAAGGCCATCGGAAACCTCATGCTGGTCATCGAGGAAACCCTTCACCTCTGCCTGGGAGAGGGGGACGTAGAGGCTCGCCGGGCCTGCGTCCGGAACACCGGGGGCCTGGAGATGATCGTGGCCTTCTCCGAACAGGGGAACGAGGTCTCGGTCGTCTTCACCGCCGACCCGGCCCTCGAAACCATCCTGAACCCCTGCGAAGAATCCGACGGCATGAGCCGGAACATCATCTCCGGCCTGACGTCAACGGTCCGGGAGGAGATCGAGGACGGGAGGCTCCGGCTGACCCTGGTGATGAGGGCCGGCTGACG
>JAFGEN010000344.1 GCA_016931595.1 Candidatus Aminicenantota bacterium
ATAATAATTATAAAAATCATAGAATTTTTTATGAATAATGGAGGTTACGTATCATTCAGAGCAAGGAGAGAGGCAGTGAGGTCTGCGGGGGGGGCGGAGCGTATGCCTCCGCCCCCCGAACCGGCAACGACCGGCCCGGTCTTTTCGTAGATAAAGTTGACGAGCGGGAGCTCTGCCCCGTGGCTTGCCTTGGGGAACTGCTTGTCGGGGAATCCAAGGGGGGCATGGCTGCCGGGTTTCCCGGCGCCCGTTCGAGGGAGACGCAAAGCGTTCCCCCCGAGTTGACTCCCGGAGGCTTCCGGGATAAAAAAGTGACACAAGCGGCCGTCCCGGGTGTTTCATACCCGGAGAGGCTGATCGTGAAGAGGTCATGTCAGACGAGGAAAGAACGAGACTGGATATCGGAGCGGCCTTCGACCGCTACGGCCCGATGGTTTACCGCCGCTGTCTCCAGCTTCTTCGGGACGAGGAAAAAGCCAGGGACGCGATGCAGGAGGTGTTCGTGAGGCTGCTTTCGCACCAGGACAGGTTGAGCGGCCGGTATCCGTCCAGCCTGCTGTTCCGCATCGCAACAAACGTCTGTCTCAACCTCCTCCGGGCCCAGAAAATCCGGGCAGAAGAGTCCGGAGAAGAGGCTTTGGCCGCCATCGCCGCCGCCGACGACAGCGAGAAAAAGACGGTGCTGGGCGACTTGCTCGACCGCTTGTTCCGCCGGGAAAAGGCCTCGACCCGGGAGATCGCGGTGATGCTGTACGTGGACGGAATGACGCTCGCCGAGGCGGCCCGGGAGACGGGCCTGTCGGTTTCGGGCGTGCGAAAGCGCATCCGGGAATTTCAGGCCCGGGTCCTGGTCCAAGGGAGGATGTCGCCATGAGCACGAATCCCATTCCCCGCTGGAAGCTGGAACGGTATCTCCTGGGCGAGCTGCCGGGAAAGGAAATGGCGGCCGTCGAGCGGCGGATCGCAGAATCTCCCGAGACGGCCCAAGCGGTCGAAGACCTTCGTCGTTCGAACGCGGAGTTCCGCCGCCGGTTCCCGTCCGAGGAATATGTCCCCCGGATCATCCGAGCGGGAGCCCGGGAAGGGGAGAGACCCGCGCCGGTTCATTCACCCCGCCGGTTCCGCCGATTTCTCCTTCCCGCCGCGCCGCTGGCCGCCGCGGCCGCGGGCCTTCTTCTTTTTGTGATGTTGCGTGATGCGCCGGAGAACCGAATCAAGGGCGGGGGAGCCGTCGATTCCGGCCAGGCCCGCCTCGAGATTTATCGGAAGGCCGAGGCTTCGGCCGAAATTCTCAAGGCCGGCGAGACGGTCAGGGCCGGAGACCTGCTCCAGATCGCCTATCTCCCCGCCGGAAAGCCGTTTGGCCTGATCGCCTCGCTTGACGGGCGGGGGGCTGTCACCCTGCATTATCCCGAGACCGCTTCGGCCTCGACGCGTCTTGCGGCCGGCCCCCTGGTCCGGCTCGCAACGTCCTACGAGTTGGACGATGCGCCCGATTTCGAGTGTTTTTATTTCCTCACGTCGGACGCGGAGATCGACGTCCGCGGCCTATTGAAGCGGATTTCCGCCTCGGCCGGGGCGGTGCCCGGCCGTTCGGCCCGGCGGCTCGACCTGCCTCCCGGCCTGGATCAATTTACCGTTTGCTTGCGGAAAGGGCTGCGGCCATGATGAAATCTGGAATGCTGTTTCTGGCCGGATGGCTCGGTCTTTCGGCCGGCCTACCGGCCGTCCAAAATGAACCCGCCTCCGGAATTCGGCGCTTCGCCGTCATCGTCGGAGCTAATCACGGCGGCTCGGACCGGGTCCGCCTACGGTACGCCGTCTCCGATGCCCGGACGATCAACCGGATTCTTCAGGATCTCGGCGGCGTCGCCCCTGAGGATGCCCTGCTGCTTCTCGACCCGAAGGCCGGGGATTTCATGTCCGGAATGAAGTCGTTTCGGTCGAGGGTGGAGGAGGCCAAGTCCGGACACCGCCGGATCGAAGTCGTCTTTTATTATTCAGGCCACTCCGACGAAACGCGGCTGCTTCTCAACGAGGAGACGATCCCGTACGAGACGCTCCGCGAGACGATCAACGGGATTCCGGCCGACGTTCGGATCGCCATTCTGGATTCCTGCGCCTCCGGGGCGTTCACCCGGCTCAAGGGCGGAAAGAAAAAGCCTTCATTTCTCCTGGACGAAGCCTACGACATGAAAGGCTATGCCTTTTTGACTTCGAGTTCGGCCACCGAGGCGTCCCAGGAATCGGACCTTCTCCGGAGCTCGTTTTTCACTCATTACCTGTCCTCGGGACTGCGGGGCGCGGCCGACCTCAACGGCGACGGCCGGGTGACGCTCCAGGAAGCGTACCAATTTGCCTTCAACGAGACCCTAGCCGGAACGACGGGGACTCTCAACGGTCCCCAGCATCCCAATTACGATATCGAAATGAGCGGGGCGGGCGACGTGGTCATGACCGACATCCGGACGGCTTCGGCCGTCCTGGCCCTGGCCGGGGATGTGGCCGGCCGGATTTTTATCCATGACAAGGCCGGGCGTCTCGTTCTGGAGGCGTCCAAGTCCGGGGCGGACGACCGAACGGTCTCCCTGGGTCTTGCGGCGGGCGATTACCGGGTTGTCCGGATAACCGACGGCCGCATATTCGAGGCCGAGGCGGGCTTGAAGAGCGGAGGGGAAAAGACCCTTGCGGCCGGGGATTTCTCTCCGTCGAAGAAAAAATACACGACGCCGCGCGGCGACCGGGCCTCGAACATCCGAGAGGAAACCCGCTCCCGGACCTTCGGCCGGAGGCCGATCACGATGAATTTGGCCCAGCCCACCGGCGCCGTTCTCAACCGGGGCGAAGTCCTCATGGGCATCGGGCCGGTGGCCTTCACTCTGGCCGACGGCCTCCAGTTCGGAACCAATGTCTTCAACGTCATCGGCGGCGTGTACAACGTGGACCTCAAGCTGGCCCTGATCAGGTGGGAAGGCTTGAGAGTCGCGGCCGGGCTGAATTGGTCTAATTTCGACTTGATGTCCTTCGGCGAGGAAAAGACGTATTCCAGCGTTTCACCTTACCTTGTGGTCTCCCCGCGCCTGTCCCGGAAGCTGACCTTGCACCTGGGCGGGCGGTACGCGGAATTTTTCGGGACCGCGAATGTCGAGGAAGCCGAATATTCGGACGAAGCCGAAGGGACGATGGTCTTTGCCGGACTGGACCTGGATTTGTCGGAAAAAACGAAGCTCCTGGTCGAGGGAGGCTATGATGCGACCTTCCGGGCGCTCCGCTCGGGAGCAGGGTTCCTTTTTGGGGGAGAGACCTTCCGGTTCAAGCTGGGATTCCAATATTTCCAGCAGCGGGAGGCCGACGGTTTCACCCGCCTGGTCACCGGCCTGTGGTGGCGGTTATAACCGGGGCGGCCCAAGGCAAAATATTGATATAATTATATTTAGATTGAATTTAGAGCGGATTTTTTGCCTTAGAAACACGTTTTAAGCCGGGAAAAAGCACTTCTAAGGCACATTAGGGATTCATCTTGAAATCGGTTTGTTGACAGATGCATGTTTTAATGTATAATGACTGATGCTCAGTCATTATAATAAAGAGGATTTCTATGGCTAAAATCGTCAACAAGGAACTCCGAAAGGCGGGGATCGTCGAGGCGGCGGCCAAGGTCTTTGCTGAGCGCGGGGTTGCAAAGACGGCGGTAAGCGATATCGCCGGCGCGGCGTCGGTAGCCCAGGGGACGATCTATCTGTACTTCAAGGACAAGGACGACATCCTCCTGGCCGTCGTTCAGAGCATCGTCGACAGGATGATGGATGGGATCGAACGCCTCATCGCTTCCCCGGGGGCATCGGCCGTTGAGCGACTTCGCTCCCTCGGCTCCGCTCTTGGCGCGGCCGAATCCGACCCGGCCGCGCGCGAGCTCAGCGCCATTCTCCACCGTCCCGAAAATCGTCTTCTCCACGACCGCATGGCCGAGGGTTTGACGCCGCGGCTGCTGGCGGTCATGGACTCGATCGTCCGGCAGGGAATCGAGGAAAATTCATTCTCTGTCCCGGACCCTCACGCGGCGGCTTGGTTTGTCCTAGGCGGCCTGCAGAGCGTCGAATTGTCCGGGACGCCGCAAGACGGGATGCCCGTGGCGATCGACAAAGCGATCGGATTCGCCCTCCGCGCCCTCGGATTCAAGGAGCCGGAACAATGAACGACCTCGCGATTCGAACCCATTCCCTTTCCAAGCGCTACGGCGACGTTCGGGCCGTCGAGACCCTCGACCTCAATGTCCGCCGGGGCGAAATCTACGCGTTCCTCGGCCGGAACGGGGCGGGAAAAACGACGACCATCCGCATGTTGCTGGGGCTTGTCCGGCCGACCCGCGGCGAAGTCGAGGTTCTCGGGCGTCGCATCATTCCCGGCGAATCGTCGGTCTTCCGCCGCGTCGGGTATCTCGTCGAGACGGCGACGGCCTATCCCAATCTGACTGTCGAGGAAAATCTCGATATCCAGCGCCGTCTCACGAGCGCGCCGAAATCCGCCGTTTCCGACTCGATCGACCGGCTTCGTCTTGGCCCTTACGCTCGAAAACGGGCCGGCCGCCTCTCGCTCGGGAACCTGCAGCGCCTCGCCCTCGCCCGGGCTCTGCTTCATGCACCCGAGCTTCTCATCCTTGATGAGCCGGCCAACGGCCTCGATCCGGCGGGAATCGTCGAGATTCGCGATCTACTACAAACGCTCTCAACCCGCGGGGGAGCGACCGTCTTCCTGTCGAGCCACATCCTGGCGGAGGTGGCCCATCTGGCCGACAGGATCGGCATCATCCACGAAGGGCGCCTTTGCGAAGAGCTCGACCGAGCCGAGCTCCTGGCCAAGGAGAACCCCAGTGTCGAGCTCGTGTCCTCGGATAACGATCGAGCGACGGCTCTCCTCGAGGCCGCCGGATTCGCTCGCATCGAAGCGAAGGACGGCCTTCTCCGGATCTTCGACGCTCCCGGCCGCGAGGCCGAGGTCGCACGGACGATCGTCGGCGCCGGCCTCGACCTGTTTTCGCTGGCGACCGTGAAGGAAGACCTGGAATCCTATTTTCTGCGGAGGACGGGAGGCCTCGCGTCATGATCCGACAAGTCCTGTTCACGGAATTTCTCAAGCTGCGCCGCTCCAAAATCACCTGGTTGTCGCTCCTCGCCTTTTCTCTCGTGCCGCTCGGCGGCGGTCTCTTCATGTGGATTGTCCGCGAGCCGGGCCGGGCGGCCAAGCTGGGCTTGCTTGGGACCAAGGCCAGCTTCGTCGGCCTCGAGGCGACGTGGGCCGGTTACTTCGGAATGCTCGTCCAGGCCGTGGGGATCGTCGGCATGCTTCTTCTCTCCGTCATTGCCGCCTACCTGTTCGGACGCGAATATTCCGAACGGACAGCCAAGAACATGCTGGCCTTGCCGGCCGGACGCCACTGGTTCGCTCTGGCCAAGTTCTGTGTCGCCCTCGCTTGGTTTGGGGCCATCATCGTCTTTTGCCTGGCGGAATCGTTCGCCGTAGGCGCCCTCCTGGGACTGCCGGGACTCACTGCCGGAATCGCCGCCCGCGGGATCGGGGAGGTCCTTCTCGCATCCGGCATCTCGTTCCTGGTCATGCCCGTTACGGCCTGGATCGCCACTCTCGGGAAAGGCTACCTCCCGCCCCTTGGGTTTGCGATCCTAACGCTCCTTCTGGGGACAATCCTGGGCGCGACGGGCTGGGGCAAATGGTTCCCCTGGTCGATTGTGCCGCTGTTTGCCGGAACGGCCGGACCGCGGGCGGAGACGCTTGCGCCCGCAAGCCTGGTCGTCGTCGTCCTCACGTTCGCGGTCGGCGTCGTCGCGACAATCGTCCAGTACCGCTGGGCCGACAACACGCAATGACACACGCAATGAATTCTTGACTTCCCGGTTCGTTCAAAATACCCTTTCGTTCGCGGGAAGGAAACCATGGACATGAACGAACCTTCCGACAAGACCATGACCCTGGGCTCGGCTGGGGAAACCGTTCGCATCATCGGTCCCTACCGCCTTCTTCAAAAGATCGGCGAAGGCGGGATGGGGGAGGTCTGGATCGCCGAACAGCATAAGCCCCTCCATCGCCGCGTCGCCCTGAAACTGATCAAGGGCGGGATGGATACCCGGCAGGTCATCACCCGGTTCGAGTCGGAACGCCAGGCCCTGGCCATGATGGACCATCCGGCCATCGCCAAGGTTTTCGACGCCGGGGAGACGGACGAGGGGAGGCCCTACTTCGTTATGGAGTACATCCAGGGCATTCCCATCACCGAACACTGCGACAAGAGCCGCCTGACGACCCAGGAACGGCTCGAGCTGTTCATGCGCGTCTGCGAGGGCGTCCAGCATGCCCACCAGAAGGCGATCATTCATCGGGACCTCAAGCCCTCCAATATCCTGGTTGTCATCCAGGACGGGAAGGCCGTGCCCAAGATCATCGACTTCGGCGTGGCCAAAGCCACGGCACAATCTCTGACCGAACGAACGATGTTCACCGAGCTTGGGATGCTCATCGGAACGCCCGAATATATGAGCCCGGAGCAGGCGGAGATGTCCCGGCAGGACGTGGATACGCGGGCGGACGTTTATTCGCTCGGGGTCATCCTCTACGAGCTCCTGATCGGGTCTCTGCCGTTCGACCCGAAGGAGTTGCGGCGGGCCGGATTCGACGAGATCCGGCGGAAAATCCGAGAGGTCGACCCTCCCAAGCCCAGCACCAAGTTGAGCACGATGGGCGAGGATTCGACCGTTCAGGCCATGAACAGGCGGATGGAGCGGCCGGCGCTCATCCGGCAGATTCGGGGAGACCTCGATTGGATCGCCATGAAAGCCCTGGAGAAGGACCGCGCGCGCCGCTACGGCTCTCCCTCGGACCTGGCCGCGGATATCGACCGGTACCTTCATCTTCAGCCGATCGTCGCCCGGCCTCCCAGCCCCATGTATAAAGCCAAAAAGTTCGTTCGCCGCCACCGGGTCGGCGTCGGCGTGGCCGCGGCCCTCGCGGCGCTCCTGGTCGCCTTTTCCGCGACGACGGCCGTCCAGGCCCGTCGCATCGCCCGCGAGCGTGACAGGGCGAACCAGGAAGCCGAGACGTCGCGCCGGATTTCGGATTTCCTGACCGGGTTGTTCCAGGTTTCCGACCCGAGCGAAGCCCGGGGAAACAGCATCACGGCCCGGGAGATTCTGGACAAGGGAGCCGAAAAAATCGAGGCGGAACTCGGCGACCGGCCGGCGATTCAAGCCCGCCTGATGGATACGATCGGGACCGTCTATACCGGCCTCGGCTTGTACGACCGGGCCGAGTCGATCCTGGAACAATCGTTGATAATCAAACGGGAACTCTATGGGGAGGACGATCTTGGCGTAGCCGACACGCTGCAGAACATCGGGATCGTCGTCGACAACCGGGGTCAATTTGAAAAGTCGGCGTCCTATTTCCAACATGCGTTAGACATCCGGAGAAA
>JAFGEN010000063.1 GCA_016931595.1 Candidatus Aminicenantota bacterium
ATGCTGGTGGCCGATCGAGGTCGTGCCGGCGGGCGTTCGTCAGGCGGGGATGATTTCTCCGGCCTGGTGGGCGATGGACGCCCTCCACAAGCTCCGCTTCTTCCAGGGGGATTTTGCCGCCATCCTTCCGCACCTGGGCGTTTTGCTGGGGCTCTCGGCCGCGCTTTCGCTCCTGGCCGCCAAGTATTTCAAGATTCGGGATTGAGGAGCGGTTCCCGCGGCTTGCCGTGGGGAGACGGCAGTCGCCGGGAATTGTCATTCTGTCGAAACAAACGTTAACGGTGGTTGTCGGTTCTCTCCGTTATACATAGATCCGGGCCGGGGCGATACGCCTTCAACGTGACTTGACAGGTTTCGACCGCTCAATGATCCTCATTTTGGAGGGAAAGATGGGATTTCATGACAAAACGGGGATTGTCGCCGCGGTCGCCGGAAAAAAAATTCCTATCATTTTTACTCGAATAACGTTCGCGGTAGACCTGATTGCCGAATGATCGACTGCAGGGTTCCGATCAGCAGTTCTTTGTGGTCAGGGACGGGGACCGTGATGGTTCCCTCAGGGATTCTCTTCTGCATGATGATATGGCTGCCCTTCCGACGGGCTTCTTAAAAGCCGTTTTTGGACAGGATCGAACAGATTTCGCGGCCGGATAGCGTAGGCAGCCTAGGCAACCGTCACCTCAATCTGGGTGACGTACACCTCGCCGCGCAGCCGTTGATTGATCTCTTTTTTAGAAGCGCATTCGAAAAACAACTCCAGCGCTTCTTGCAGGTTCTTTTTGGCTTGTTCAATGGTTTCTCCCTGGCTGACGACATCGAGCTCAGGACAAAGGGCGACATATCCCTTTCCTTCTCGTTCGATGATTGCGGTGAGTTTTTGCGTCATGGAGCACTTCCCGGGGAGATCTTAGGCCTAATTCTGTCAAAGAATCGGTTGTTTGTATATGCTTTCCGCGGCTGCGGCGCTTCGCTTAATGCGGAATTCGCGGTCGATTTCTCTTCATTCACCCCGGGATTTAAGAATGGCCTTCCGGGCTGCGGCCAGTTTTTCGGACATTTCGGCCCCGCGCGGATTCAGGGTTTTGGTCTTCATGCCGGCGGACAGTTGGTCTTTGACCAGGCCGGCTAGCTGACGGATCAAGGCCAGCTTCTCCAAGATATCGCAGGCGATCCCGAGCTTCCCGGCATGCCGCTCGTAGGCTTCGCATACGCGAAGAGCCGCCTTCGGCCAGGATTGCGGGGACGGAGCCGGTCCCTTCGTCCAAAGGGCGGCGCGGAGATTGTGAGCCGTGTCGTGATCGATAAAATATCGGGAAATGTGGTGGAATTCGACGGTGAACCCGTAGAGGAAATCGAGGAGGTAATGAGCCGTTTCCGGGTGGGACATGAACACCGGCCATTCCTCGACGAAGGCGTCCGTCATCTTATCGAGAAAAGCGGGGACATCGACCAGCTCGGGCTGTTTCATCGCCTCCCGGATCACGCCGAACGTCCGGCCGCTGAAATCGGCCAGGGAGCGGAGATCCAGGGCCTCGAAGAGCTCTTCCAAAAGGGCGGCGTGTTCGGCCGCCTCCTGCTTTTTCAGGAATGTGGCGGCGTAAATCAGGTCGACGGCCTTAACCCCGTTCATCTGTTGCCGCCGGCAGCGGTTCCAACCGGGGTCGGCCTTGGTCGGCCCGACCAGGTCGGGCAGGTAGGAGACGCCCAGCTCCTTCATCTGAAGCATCCGGTCGCTGACGGAGTGGAAGTTCTCCTTGAGGAGGGCGTTCCGGACTTCCGCGGAAAGCGCTTTCAGCGTCTCCTGGACGTCTGGGGCTGCTTCCTGGCTGAAGAGCGGAACCGTACCGAGGGACGCCAGAGCCAAGGCCAATACGACGATCACCCCTTTTTTCATGCCTCTCTCCTTGAGGGATGGGGGAATTGTTCGGACGTCCGGAATGATGTCTCTCGATAGGGACTCACGGCGGAGAAGAACGGGATATCATCGACTCCGTTATTAATATACTCTTTGAGCGTCGCTTTTCAAGCCGAGGAAATCCGCATCACTTCCGGAAAATCCTGACCGGCATACCAGGCAGGAGAGCGAAGATATCCTCATATTCCCCCCGAACTTTTTCGATTTGACGGGAAATCTCGTTTTCGATACCTACATGGATATGGCCCAGGGCGAGGTGATGCGGCTTGAGCCTTTCCCGCAGGAAGCGGCGATGGGGAAGGTGGGGGCCGAGCGGCCATCCGGGCGACAGGACGGCCAGGTCGACGGGCTCGGTTTCCAATCCGAATCCGAGGAAATCCTCTTGCTTCCCCGACGAATCCCCCTCGTGGAACACCCGCCAGCCGTCGAGTTCGATGAGGTACATCAGATTCATAGTCTTGGCGCTCATGCCGTGAAGGGTTCGGACCATCGTGAGGGGGAGGCCGGCAGCGGTTTTTGTCGTTTTCTCGCCGACCTCGAGGTCGATGGGGATGACCCGGGAGGCGATCCTCGGCCAGTCGGACGAGGCTTTCCGCATTTCCTCCACGGCGTCGGACGGCGCAACGAGAAGCGGCTCGGAGCGGCTTTCCAGATAGCGGACCGACAGGTCGGCGTCGAAATGGTCGACGTGCCTGTGGGTGACGAGGATGAGGTCGAGGCCGTCGAACGGCGGCTCGCCTTTCATGATTTTCTCAAGCATTTCGGGCGGGGGGACTCGGTAGCTCCGGCCCTTATTATTGAAAAGGCCGTCGATCAGGACCTTGCTTTCGCCGGATGCGACCAGAACGCCCATGTTGGCCACGTAGGTCAAAGCCAGAGGGCCCCGGGATGGGGCTTGTCCCGAAAGGGAGACCGGCCCCCTGGCCGCCGTCGAAATCAAGCTCAGGACAAGAACCGCCAGTCCGATCGTACCCTGCTTCTTCAAGGTCGTCATCGGGGCGCTCCGAACAGCCAGCGCATGCCCCTCATTTTTTCTTCAGCTCCTCCAGGGCTTTCCGGGCCGATTCGGCGGAACGGCCTTCGGGAACGAGTTCGAGGATTTTTTCGTAGCAGCGGACGGCCTCTTCCTTCTGACCGGTCTTCCCGTAAATCCGGGCCATGGAGAAATACGGTCCGGGCTCCTTGGGCATCCGGCGGGCCCAAAACCGGCAGATCTCCAACGCCTCCTCGTTTTTCCCGGCTTGGAAGGCTTCCATATAAAGAGGGCCGAGGAGGGATGAGGTCATCATTCCGGCCAGATCCGGATCGACGGCTTCCGCGGCTTCGAACGTCCGGGCGGCGGCGGCGATGCCTTTCTCCCGGACAAGCCGGGAAAAATCATCCCGACCGGGGGGCGGGGGGTTGGCGGACTTGGAGGCGCGCCTTTTGACCAGACCCGCCGGGATGCCGTTCGCCTCCGGGGCGTTATTCAGAAAGCTTTTGGCCTCAGCCTTGTTTTTAAGATGCGCATCGAAAAACTCCGCTGTGTAGCGAATGATCGTCCGGGCGAAGCCCTCAAGCGCGTCGACCCGGGCCGGGTCCGTCTCGGAGGCGTTGCGGAGTCTGAGCCCGCCGACCGCGTATTCATCGTGATCGACGCCGGAGAATTGAACCATCAAGGCGTCGGAATACAGGAGGGCGTTAAAAAAACGGGTGTCCTTGGGCCGGAATTTCGCTTCCTCCGGTGTCGTCATCAACTGAAGAAAGGCGGCCCGGAATTTCTTATGGGCGTACCCAGGCAGGCTTTCGATCAAGCCCAGCTCCTCGGGCATGGTGATGGCTCCGTCCAGCGTGACGACCGCGGCGACCCGGGAATTCCGCTCGGCGAAAAGGATATTCGACATCCCTCCCCAGCTCATTCCGCTGGCCCCGACGGATTCCGCGTCGACGAAGGGATACCCGCGCATCGTCGCCAGGACGAAATCCATGTCTCGGGCCTGGACTTCCAGGCTCAGCCGTTCGTCGTCGATGTCCCGTTTTTCAGCTCCCATGTTGGGAAGGACGGCGACGACGTAGCCGCGGCCGGCCAGGTACTCGAACAGGGGATAATCGGTCGGCGAGCCGTTGTAACCGGGCAGATGGATGATCAACGGAAAAGGCCCCGCTTCGGGCGGAGCGTCTTTGAAGGCTGCGGCCTTCCCGGCGAGGATTCCGTCGAGCTTGGTCCGGACTTCTTCACGCCGCTCGGGGGGAACCCGCCATTCCATCATCATCAGGTCTTTCA
>JAFGEN010000064.1 GCA_016931595.1 Candidatus Aminicenantota bacterium
CCCGCCGCGCTTCCCGAATAAAACGCCCGGCCGGTCGGCGGATGCCGGCCTCAATCGCGGAGCTCACTCATTCCGGATGGAGTCCACCGGGTTGGCCCGGGAGGCCTTGACGGTGTGAAGGCTCACGACGGCCATGGCCGCGGCCGCGGCGGCGCCCACGCCGAGAACGAAAATCCCCCAGGAGAGATTGACCCTGTATGAGAACTCCATCAGCCAGCCCCTCATGAAAATCCAGGCGACCGGACAGGCGATGAGGCAGGCCCCGAGGACAATCCGCAGGAACTCCCGGGAGAGCATCAACCAGATTCCCCCCGCCGTCGACCCCAGCACCTTCCGAATTCCGATCTCCTTGGTCCGGCGCTCGACCGCGAACGATGCCAGGGCGAAGAGCCCGAAGCCGGCGATGAGCGCGGCGACGATCGTGAAGATTCGGATCAGGGAGGACAGGGTGTCCAGGTCGCTGTACAGCTTGTTGAAGTCCTCGTCGATGAAGCTGAATTTGAAGGGAACCTGGGGGGCGGCTTCCTTCCAGGCTTTTTCGATGTCCCGAAGGAGCGCGGGCAGATCGCCCGCTCCGAGGCGGACGAAGATGAAATTCACGTTCGGATTCTGAAACATCAGGAGCGGGCCGATGGGGCCGGCCGAAGGCGAGGACATATGGAAGTTCCCGACGACCCCGATGACGGTTCCTTGAAATTTCTCTCCGAGGCGGATCGTCCGGCCGACCGCCCGTTCGACTCCCAAAAGCTTTTGGAAGGACTCGTTGATGATGAGGTTTCCCCTTTCCGCTTCCCCGGCAAAGATCCGTCCCTCGAGGAGACGGATTCCGAGAGTCTCGATAAAGCCGGTTTCAACAGAGGTTATGGAAAGGGACGCCTCCTCGTCGAGCCTGCGGGATTCAAAGAAAACGGGATCCAGCGCGGGGGTTCCGAACTGGGTTGGGTGGGTGAAGGACGCCCCGACTCGGGCGATGCGGGGATTCTTGGCGAGGATGTCCTTGTATCTTTGGTAGATGCCGGCGTTTTCCCTGTTACTGATCCCCAGGGGGATGGACAGGACGCGCTCCTTGTCGAACCCGAGGTCCTTGGATTTCAAAAAATCCATCTGGAGGAAGATGACGGCCGAAGCGATCAAAAGAACGACGGAAGTCGAGATCTGGGCGACGACAAGAGTTTTTCTCAGAAGGGATCCCTTCCGGGCCGACGAGGCGGGGGATTTCAGGGCCCGCCCGGGTCCCATTGAAGAGAGGAAAAGAGCCGGGTAGCTTCCGGAGAGAAGGCCGGTTACGACAACGGTCGCGGCGGCCAGGAGAAGGACGCGCGGATTCAGGAAATCGGCCGGTACGAGAGCCGTTCCGGCGATTTTGTTGAATGAGGGAAGGACCGCGGCAATAAGCGGCGGAATCAGGACGAAGGCGAGACAAGCGGTGAAAACGGCTTCAAGCAGAAACTGCCGGACCAGGTGGGATTTCGCCGCGCCCACGACTTTCCGCAGCCCGATCTCCCGGGCCCGGTGTTCGGACCGGGCCGTGGCCAGGTTCATGTAGTTCACGCAGGCGATGAGAAGGATGAGGAATCCAACCATGGCGAAAATGACGACATACCGGATCCGTCCCGGGCCTTGGAGGATGTCGAGGTTCGAGTACAGCCAGATCCGGGTCAGGGGCTGGAGGACGAGTTCGATGTTGGAGTCGGCATCGCGGGTTTTGACGAACCCGGCGATCTTGTTCTCGAAGGCCCGAAAGTCGGCGTTCCTCTCCAGTTCGATGTAGGTCAGGGCCATGCTGAAATCCCAGGAATCGGTCATCCAGCCGAGCTCTTTAACGACATCGAAGGGAACGAGGGCATCGAACCGGAGATGGGAATTGGCCGGGACATCCTCGAGAATCCCGGCCACGGAGAAACTCAACTTCCCGTCCATGGTCAGGGTTTCGCCGATGGGATCCATGTCGCCGAAATACCGGCGGGCGAAGCTCTCGCTGACGACAATCGCATCGGGCCGGTCGAGAACCGTCGTCCGGTCGCCCTGGAGAAGAGGGAAGGAGAAGAGGGAAAGAAAATCCGGGTCGACGCAGAGGATGTCCTCCTCGTATCGGAGGTCCTCTCCCCGGCGGATGACCCGTTCCCCGGTCCAGGCCACCCGCGCGGATTTCCGGACTTCCGGAAAGCCGTCCTTGAGCGCTTCGGAGAGAAGCCCGGGAGTTCTGGCGTCGGGTTCGACATGATCGGCGAAGGACCGACGTTCCTCGACCCGGTAGATTCGGGACGAGTTCTCGTGAAATCGGTCATAGCCGAGCTCTCCGCCCGCCCAAACGGAAATGAGCAAAAAACCGGCCAGTCCGAGGGACAGGCTGAACACCGTGATCAGCGAATAGGCCTTGTGGCGCAGGAGGTTTCTCCGGGCGATGACAAAGTAGTTTCTGGCCATCGAGAGGCTCCAATACATCGCCAGGTGCAACCGCGATAAGGCCAGCCTGGAGACCTGAACCCACATCCAAAGCCCGCCCGATTTCTTGCCTCCGGCGGCGGACCGCTCCGCGATCAGGTCCTCGAGATCTTCGATTTTTTCCTGGAATTCCGCATCCCTGAAGAAAAGGCGCAGAAATCGATATTTGCGGCGGGTGTTTTCGGGCTTGTTCTCGGTCATTGAGACCTCCGTCCGTTCCTCAGGCGATCTCGGGAAGGTCGGCCCAGGCGGCTTCCTGGACCTCGCGGATGTCCTTGAGAGCCTTGCGGCCCAGGGGAGTCAAATCGTAGAGGGACTTGCCTCTTCCGCCCCGTTCGGCCGTGGGCTTTCCGGCGTATTTCCGCAAGTATTTTTTCCGCTCCAATTTTTCAAGGGGGACGTAGACGGCCCCGACTTGCCATTCGTAGCCGGTGATTCCGGACAACCATTTCAGGATGGAGAGCGTATAGGCGTTTCCCCTGAGCCGCCAAACGGCCAGGAGGACGAGTTCCTCGGACCGCGACAACAGCCTCATCGAAGCTCCTTTTCGGGCTATCTGTTTAATAAAATAAAACAAATAGAGGTGGTATGTCAAGCGCCGGACTGAACTTCCCGCGGCGCCGCGTTCTTTTGTTCAGGAGACTTATCGGGTATCATCCCGGGGAGGAGGACCGAATCCCATGATCATTCCTCGCGGGCGATTGATTCAAGCAGCCCTGGCGGCCGCCGGCGTGGCCTTCGCCGCCGGGGCGGCCAGGCCGTGCACCCTGACCCTCGTTTCGGCCAAGGCCTCGGCCAACGGCCGGGCGATGATGTGGAAGAACCGGGATACGACCGACCCGAATAACAAGTTGATGTATTTCAAGGGCCCCAAGCATGACTTCGCGGCCGTGGTCATTTCCGAAGACCTCGAAGGCCGCGCCGTTTGGGGCGGCCAGAATACGGCGGGGTTCGCGATCATGAACTCCCAGGCCGATGACCTTCGTGATACGTCTAAGAAATTCGACGGGGGCGGCAACGGCGCCTTCATGAAGCTGGCCCTTGGGGAATGCGCTACGGTCGGGGACTTCGAGGCCTTGCTCGTCCGGGAGAAGGGGAAGTGGGACCTCGCGGCCAACTTCGGCGTCATCGATGCCCAGGGCGGCGCCTGTTTCTTTGAAACAGGGCCTTCATCCTTCGAGAAGTTCGATACCCGGGACCCGCGCGTGGCCCCGTTCGGGACCATCGTCCGGACGAATTTCGCCTTCACCTCCCCCGACCCGATGCTCGGCGGAGGTTTCATCCGCTTCGAGCGGATCACCCGCCTTGTGGACGCGGCCCGATCCCAGGGCCGGCTCGACGCGCGGTTCATTCTCCGCGAGGCGGCCCGCGACCTCGTCAACGTGAAGCTCCACTCCGCTCCTCTCGCCTGCCCGCTACCGGAGGACCCGGCCGAGCCTCTCTATGTCCACACCAACGATACCATCAATCGCAATTCCAGCGTTTCGGCCCTCGTCTTCGAGGGCGCGCCATCCCCCGAGCGGGCCGATCTTGCGACCATGTGGGTGCTTCTTGGGGAGCCGGTGACCGGAATCGCGGTCCCGGTCTGGCCCGCTTCGGGGCAGGTCCCGGCGGCGACCACGGGTCCCCGTACCGCGCCGCTCAATGACCTCGCCTTGGCCGTCGGCGCCTATCTCTACCCCGACAATCGGGGCCGGATGGGACAGTATCTCGACGTCTCCCGGCTAAGAACTTTCGGCGGTGAAGGAGTCCTAGCCAAGCTCTTCCGGGTCGAGGACCGGGTCTTGGAGGAAACCGAGGCGAAATGGGCCGAGTGGGCGGCGAAAAAGCCGAGCGCGGCCGAGATGGCCGGCTTCCAAGAGAATATCGCCGCGGAAGCCTGCGAGGCGATTCGGAAGGAGTTCGCGGTTCTCCTCAGGCAAGGCGCGCAATCCCGTTGATTTTATCCGGGAGCCGGTCGTTGGGCAGCGAGACGCTCTACGCGGCCGACTTGACCTGATCCGGAGTACTGCCGAAAACCCGACCCCCTCAATAGGAGCGCAAGGCGGACGCGGGGATCTGTCGCCCAATCCGCAAGCTATTGCGAAAAAGTCTTGACTAATTCGCAATATCGTGCTAATAAGTCGATATGCGTCGATACCTGCACGATCAAATTGTGAAAGACCTGTCGAAAAAAATGGTGATGTTGACGGGGCCGCGACAGGTCGGTAAGACCTTTCTGGCTAAACAGATCATGGCCGAATTCGAGTCGCCCCAGTACTTGAATGCTGATTCACTGGAAGACAGGTCGATCATTTTGAAGCATGGGTGGCCTCTGAATGCCGACCTTCTCGTCTTCGATGAGATCCATAAGCTCAAAGGATGGAAACAGCATCTCAAGGGCGTTTTCGATACACGCCCGGCCGGCCAGGCCGTCCTGGTGACCGGCAGCGCCCGTCTCGAGGCTTGGCGTCAAACGGGAGAATCCCTGGCCGGTCGATATTTTCCGCTTCGCCTTCATCCTCTTTCCGTCCGGGAATTATCGGCCGATATGACGGCCAACCAAGCGCTCGACCGGCTGAATCGGCTCGGCGGATTCCCGGAACCGTTTCTTTCCGGATCCGAAGAAGAGGCGGCCCGATGGCGGAATCAGTATTATACGGATCTTGTCCGGGAGGATGTTTTCGATATCGCCCGTCTCCACGAAGTCAAGGAGATGCGCCTTCTGCTCGAGATGCTTCGAAGCAGGACCGGATCGCTTCTTTCTTATTCATCCCTGGCGGGTGACCTCCAAATTGCTCCGAACACGGTGAAAAAGTACATCGGGATTCTCGAAAGCCTTTACATCATCTTTCTGATCCGGCCTTATCACCGGCAGATTGCCCGGTCCCTCCTCCGGGAACCCAAGCTCTATTTCTATGATTCGGGATATGTAAAAAACGATGAAGGCCATCGCTTCGAAAACACATGCGCCCTGGCGCTTTTAAAACATGTTCAGTATCTTCGCGATGTGAAAGGCAGGAATAGCGAACTGAATTTCCTCAGGACAAAGGATGGCCGCGAGGTCGATTTCGTCGTTGCCGATGAAGGCCGCCCGACCCTTCTCCTTGAGGTCAAGCTCAGCGACGCTTCGGGTTCTCCTCATCTTATCCATTTTAAAAAAATGATCCCCGGTGCCCGGGCCGTTCAAATTGTCGGCCGTTTGAAGAGAGAAAGCCGCGATCAGGGAATCGAAATATCCCGGGCGGCGGAATGGCTCTCCGCTCTCGAGGCCTGACCAGGGGCCCCGAACAATTTGAAGTTTTCCGTGTAGGCCGCGTTCTCATTCCGTTCGGAGGGCCTTGGCCGGATGGCTGAGGGCCGCTCTGAGCGTCTGGACGCCGACGGCGAGAAGGGCGACGACCAGCGCCGCGGCGGCGGAAAGCGCGAACACTCCCGCCCCGACCGGGGCCCGGTAGGCGAACTGGGACAGCCATCTGTTCGTGATCAGATAGGCGGCCGGCCAGGCCAGGATATTGGCCAGGAGAACGCCGACTGTGAATTCCCGGGTCAGCAGGACCAGGATCGAGGGGACGGAAGCGCCGAGGACCTTGCGGATGCTGATTTCCCTGGCCCGGCGTTCGGTCATAAAGGAGGCCAGGCTCAGGAGGCCGAGGCAGGCGATGAATACGGCCAGGACCGCGAACGTATCGGCCAATCGCCCGGTTCGCCGGACGGTCTGATAATACGAATCCAGGGCTTCGTCCACGAAGCGGTATTGGAACGGGTACTCGGGCATGACCTCCTTCCAGACGGCCCCGATCCGCTCCAGGGCGGCCGGCCGGCCGCCCTCGGGAATCCGGAGATAACAGAGATTGACCTGCTCGGGACGCAGCATCAGAACGAGCGGCTGGATTTGGGACTGAAGCGTCTGGAAATGGAAATCCTTCAGGACCCCGATGATCGGACCCGGATTCTTCCAGTAAACCAGGGTTTTGCCCACGGCCGATCCCTCGCCGAGGAGCCGCTCGAACGATTCGTTGACCACGTAGCCTTCGCGGTCGGCCGGGAAATCCTTGGAAAAGAACCGGCCGGCCCGAAGCGAAACGCCGAAGGTTTCCGCAAAATCCTCGTCGACGTAATTATTGTATGTGATGACCTTCAGGTCGGGATTCTTCCCCGGCCACGAGGCCGAGCCCGAGCTCCAGTTCAAATTCGCCATATTGGAGGCCGTCCCCGTGACCCGGGCGGCGGCGCCTTCCCGGCGCAGGGCATTCTTCAAGACTTCGATTCGAGCCGAACTCTCATCGGGCAGCGAGACGGCCAGGAGGCGGTCCTTGTCGTACCCGAGATCCTTGTTTTGAAGATAATGCACCTGCCGGCCGATCACCGCCGTGCCGATGATCAGGAAAATCGAAATACCGAATTGGAAGACCGTCAATCCGCGGCGCAGCCCGCCGCC
>JAFGEN010000345.1 GCA_016931595.1 Candidatus Aminicenantota bacterium
CGCTCGTTATTCCTCCGGGGCCGCCAGAACGACCGCCGAAGGATGGGCGCCCAGGGGATTGATCCTGACGGCCAGGGAGTAGAGGAACGGGTAACTGTCCTTGAGGTGCTCGGCGTAGGCCAGCCATTGGACGACGATCTGCGAATAAGCTCGGACCATATCGACGGAGATGTGGGCCAAGTCGCTTTTCGGCAAATCGGCCAGATCCCCTTCCCGGAAGCTCAGCTCCTCGGCCAGGTGGAACACGGCCCAGAGCAGGTTGGTGAAGCTCTCGTGATCCAGGATGTTCGGATTTTCGAGCAGCGTGAGGAGAAACGAGCGCTTGGATAAAAGGTGCGTCCGGAGCTCTTCCAATTGAACAGGGTCCATCTCCACCCGGTAGGTGAAATCCGCGGCCGCTTTTCTCGATTTCTCGAACTCCCTCCGCGTCCATTTGAAACCGAACGCGGCCCGTGTTTTCAATTCGTCGGAATTCTCGACGAACGCGGAAAATTTCCGGAGGAGTTCCAGTCCGACTTCGCTGAAAAACGTCCCGACGACCATATTCAACTTCCGGAGGCGGGTCTTTCTTTCCCGCTGTTCGAGCAGGTTCTCGATGAACAGGACCACGACCAGGACATCGATGAAAAGGAAGCCCAGGTCCCCGAGGAGATAAATGAAGATGTGGTGGGGATCTTTGAAGATCAGGTAGTGCGAAAAATAGATCCCAACAGAGGCCGCCAAGAAAAGAAACGGCAGAATTTTCCAGGAGAGCAAACGTTCCCGGAACCGACCGCCTTCGGTTCTCATCTCAGCCCCGGCTCCCTCTCCCCTTGACCAGGAAATAAACGGGAAGGCCGAGAAGGATCAGGCCCAGTCCGGCCAGGGCGTTCAGCGGCTGGCTGATCAGGGCGTTGACGGCGATATAGAGGGACGCCAGGATGAAAATGACGGGAGTGAAGGGATAACCCCAGGTCTTGTAGGGCCGGGGAAGGTCGGGGCGTTTCTTCCGAAGGACGATGACGGCGGCCACGGTCAACCCGAAAAAGAGCCATTGGCCGAACACGACGTAAGTGAAGAGCTGTTCGAACGTCCCGGAGAAGAGGGCCAGAATGATGCTCCAGGCCCCCAGGGCGAGGATGGAGACATGGGGAGTCAGATACTTGGGATGGATGGCCGAGAGCTTGTTGAAGAGAACGCCGTCTTTGGCCATGGCGTAGTAGACGCGCGGCGAACAGACGAAATTCTGATTGGCCGCGCCCATGATGGAAAAGAGGATGATGAACGAGATGATCGAAGCCCCGATCCCGCCGACGGCGATCTCCATCGCCTGGGCCGCGATCCGGTCGGAAACGGCGATTTGCGAAGCCGGCAGGACAAAAAGATAGGCCAACTGGGCGATGACGTAGAGCACGACGCAGATGACGCTCCCGATCAAGATGCCCCAGGGCAGAGTCCGCTGGGGATTTTTCATTTCCCCTCCGCTGTACGTCGCGGCCTCCCAGCCCTTGTAGGCCCAGAGCGAGGCGACCAGGGCGACGCCGAAGGCTCCGAGCATTCCGCCGGAAGCCGTCGCCCCGCCGGACTGGACGAAATTGGCCGTGTTCCCCTTGCCGAAGATGAAGATCGCCGCGCAGACGCCGACCAGCCCGATGAACTTGATCGCCGTCAGGACGTTTTGGAGATTGGCTCCGCTGCGAACCCCGATGTAGTTCATCGTCACGAGGAACAGGATGAAGACGACCGCGACGACATGCTGGACGACCGGAGTCATGGGAAAGAAATGCGGCAGGTACTTGGAAGAGAAGGCCACGGCCAGGGTGGCCACGGCGCCCGAGTCGATCACCAGGAAGAGGGTCCAGCCGAAAAGAAACGAGACGACCGGGCCGTAGGCCTCGCGGAGATAGACGTAGGCCCCTCCAGCCTCGGGCATCGAAGCCCCCAACTCGCCGAACGACAGCGCTCCGAACATGCTCAGGAGCCCCCCGGCGACCCAAACGGCCAGGATGAGGAGCGGCCCCCCCACCGCCGCGGCCATGTCCTTCGGAACCAGAAAGATGCCCGAGCCGATGACACCGCCGACAACAAGGGAGACGATGTCCCAGAGGCTCAGGACGCGGGGAAGAGATCGTGTTTCCGTTGCGCTCATGGTTCAACCTTTCTGATGGCGATTCCGAAAATACTCCCAGCCGTCGGCGATCGTCCGCTCGACCGGGAGATAAGCGTGTTCGAATTCCCGGACGCTTTTTGCGTTGTCATAATAGGACCGCCAGCCGCTCAGTCGGCCGTAGGCGAAGGTGATCAACGGCCGCTTCCCGAAAAAAGCGCTGACGCCTTCAACCAGGCCCCCCCCGGCCGCGACCAGGCCGGATGGAATGGCAATGGGGCGGGTGTTCCGGCCGCAGGCCCGGCCGATGAGGCGGATCGTCTCGGAATACGTCAGGTTGGCCCCCACCGCCAAGTATCGCTCGCCGTCACGGCCCTTGCCCTCAAGGGCGGCCTCGACGAGAGCGGTCAGGTCGCGGACATCGACGATGGCCAGCCCGCCGGAGAACGATCCCATGAATCGGCTTTTGGGGATCATCCCGTACAATTTATTGTGGGGCGTGTCGGGAGCGTGGTCGCCCGGGCCCATAATTGAGGCGGGGTTGAAAATCACCGCCCGCAAGCCGCGCGAACGGACGAGTTCCTCCACGGCCAGTTGGCCGGCGTGTTTGCTGGCCATATACAGGATGGAGTCGGGCCAGTTGTACGGCGTTTCCTCGTCGGCCGGACGGCCGTCCTTATGGAAACCGATGGCCCCGACCGAGGACATGTGGATAAGACGCTCGACGGCTGCGTCGAGACAGGCCTCAGCCACGATCCGGGCTCCGTCCCGGTTGACCCGAAAAAGGCGTTCCCGGTCTCCTCTCCAATAGGAAATCAAGCCGGCCAAGTGGACGATGTGCGACATTCCGACGACGGCCTTCCTGACGGCGGCCGGGTCGGCGATGTCGCCTTCAAAAATCCGTACGCCCTGTCCCGCCCAGGAATCCGGGATCCGGTCGCCGGGAAGGACATAGGCCGAGACGGACCGAACCCCGTACCGCTCGATCAGCCGGGGCAGGAGGACCGACCCGACGAATCCCGTGGCCCCGGTCACGAGAAGATTCATCGTCCGGCCCGCTCTTTGGCCGCAGCCCGAAAAAGATGGCTGTCGGTTGCGATCCCCAGGGCGGCGTGAATCGGGATCAGATAGAGAAATGAACCGGTCTTCCAGGCGATGAAGCCGAAGATGAAACCGCCGCCCAGGGCGGCCAGAATTTCGGTGTCCGGATGTCCGATGTGAAAGAGTGTTGAAACGATGGTCGAAACGGCCAAGGCCGGAAGAAGGCCGGCCGCTGCCTCCAGGGGAAAGAAGAACACGCCCCGAAAGACGAATTCCCAGGCTGTGTAGTAAAAAAGGAAGTAGCAGGCCTCGTACCGGAGAAACATTGTTCCGTTTTCCATGGCTTTTTTCGAAAACGGGTAAAACGCCCGCATGACGGGGTCGCTTGAACCGAGTTTCCCCAGGATCCAGCCTACGGGAACAGCGACTGCGGCCAGGATCAGGCCGAGCCTCCAGTTTCCGACCCTCAGCCCTATCCCGTCCAGGACCCGAGCCGGCTCCGCCGCTATAAAGAGGACAGCCGCCAGCGGGAGGGCCAAACCGAGGGTGAACACGGAAAGAAAATACCTACGGGCGGCCTGAAGGTCGTCCCGGCTTATCCCGAGAAACCGCTTCCGTCCGAAGAATGTCTGGAGAAGGGTCAGGGCGACCGCTTCCCAAACCAGCAAAATCCCCGGCCAGGAAGAGGTTTCAACGGATATGGCCATGAGCTCGCTCCTCCCTGTACCAAGCCAGCGTTTCGGCGACCTGGCGGAGATAATCGTCGTCGGGATCATATCCCAGGTCGGCCACGGTCCGGGTAATATCATACGTCGTCTCGGTCGTTACCCGACGGATTCGGTAAACCGTCAGCTTCGGATCGTAGGATGGGCGGAGCTTGTGGACCGCCTCCATCGCCCGGGCGACGGCAAAGACGATCCAGGGAGGAACATGCAATCGCTGGCGTTTCCCGAATCCGGCTTCGACGGCGCCCAGGTATTCCCCCCAGGTCGGAAGCCGTCCGTTGGTGACGGTGTAGGACCGGCCCTCGATTCCTTCGCGGACCAGGGCCGCCTCGACCGCCCGGCAGAGGTTCGCGATGTAAGTATATCCGAACCGGTGCCGGCCGTGGCCGATGATCAAGGGCATACCTTTCTCCCCCTCCCGGAACAGCCGTCCGGAGGTGGTCCGGTCGCCCGGACCCATGATATCCGACGGGCGAAGGATGACGACCGGGAGTCCGCGTCTGCTGTATTCGTCGAGAAACCAGCCTTCGGCCAGGATTTTATACCGGGTGTAGGGGATGAAATCGGCGGTGAGACCGGGGTGCTCCTCGGAAATATTCGAACGGCCGTAACCGAGCGTCAGAGCGGTCGAGACGAACACCAGGCGGCGAAGATGCGCGCCGGAAGCCCGGACGGCCGCGACGAGGTTTCGGGCCAGGTCGAAGATGTGGCAGCGGCAGGTTTCAGCGTCGGCCACATCGGAGACGACCGAGGCGGCATGGACGACATGGGTCACGCCGGCCGGAATCCGAAACGAGGACGGGTCGCGCAGGTCTCCTCGAATCAGCGGAATTCCTGCTCCGTCGAGAAGATGCAGGTCGGACGTCGGCCGGACAAGACCGACGACATCCCATCCCGCCGCGGCCAGATTCCGCGAGACGGCCGATCCGACGAACCCGTTGGCGCCCGTGACGAAGACCTTGCTCATGGGACTTCCAAGACCCGCCGTTGCTCGGCCCTGCGGTTCCAGGCCCTGACCATCGAAGGACAAGCCATCATGGCTGCAAGCCCCAGGATGATTCCGGCGATCGAGTCGGTGACATAATGATACCGGCCGTAGACCGTCGAGACATAGAGGGTCAGCATGACGGGCGCGATGAGATAAAACCAACGGCGGACATAGCGGAAGGACATCATCCAGATGACCGTGCCCACGGAACAATGGGGGCTGGGGATGGAGCCGCCGGCGAAATGGGCCTTAGCCCGGATGAGTTCCCCGAGGCGGGTGAATAAACCGCCCTTCAAGGGGACGGAATACGCTTCGGGCATGTACCAGAACGGGCTGGCCACCGGAAAGAGGATGAAGCCGATATCGCAGGCCAGGTTGACCACGGCCAGGGTGAATAAGTAATCCTCGAGCGCTCCCTTCCCGTGCTTGAAAAAGATCAAGGCGGCGGTCAGCGGGTAGAACAACACGTAGATCACATACGAGAACATCATCCACTCGGTCAGCGGCACGGAGATGAACCGCTCGAGCCAGATCGTCGGCTCGAGGCCGAAGACCGCCTTCTCGGCGGCCATGACCGCCCGGTCCTGCCAGGGAAACAGGACCATTTGAAGAGAGCGGACCGCGTCGAAAAGATAGGCGAACAGAAGCTGGGCCGAGCCGGTTCGGAGGAGGAAATAGAGAATTTGGGATTTGGCTTTCGGCAGGACAAAGACCGCGGCGATGTAGAGGGCAGCCAGGCCGGCGTTTTTCGCCGCCGAAAGGAGCGGCTGGTCGATCCGGCGGAAAAACAAGAGAAACAAGGCCGCCTGGACGGCCAGTCCCCCGAGGAGGAAGGCGTCCATGATCTGAAAATCGATTCCCAGCAGACGGATGGTCCGGCCGTAGAGACGGGCGACGTCTTTTCCCCGGAGGCGTTCGGCCGCGTCGCTCATCGGGCTTTCACCAGGCCCCGCTCGGCATACCAGGCCACCGTCCGCTTGATCGCCCCGGCCGGGTCGATTTCGGGAACAAAGCCCAGCTCGCGACGGATCCGTGAACCGTCGTAGTTCCAGTAGTATTTCCGGGCTGAGGATACGGCTTCCCGGGTCAGGAGGGGCTCCTTGCCGGTGATGCGAGAGGCTAGCTCCGAAAAAAACCCGACTTTCCATTGAACAAGGTACGGGACCGGAAGATAGACGCACCGCACGCCCAGCTCGGCCGCGACCGCGCCGGTGATCTCCCGCCAGGCGACGGGCTCGCCGGAAGTGACGAAATAGGTCCGGCCGACGGCGGCGGGATGTTCGGCCAGGAGAATCAGGGCCCGAACGGCATCCCAGACCGAAATCACGCTCGTCTGTGGTTTTCCGTTCCCGACGATCGGCTTGATCCTTTTGGAGATGAGCGAGATGGACGTATACATCTCCTTTTGCCGCGGTCCGAGGACATTGGGCGGACGAAGGATCGTCCAGGGGATTTGGCCGGAAAAAGAGCGAACGACATCCTCAGCCTTGGCCTTGCTCCGCCCATAGCCGGACACCGGCCGGAGAGGGGCGTCTTCGTCAAGAAGGGTTCCATCGGCCGGGGACGGGCCGGTCGCGCTGATGCTGGAGACATAGACGAATCGCTTGAGCGCGGGAGCGGCGGCCGCACAG
>JAFGEN010000346.1 GCA_016931595.1 Candidatus Aminicenantota bacterium
CGCGGCCATGGACAAGATCGAAAAACTTGCCTGATAGGGGTAAAATAGCGGGACCATGTCTGCAACCGGTCTCCTCCTTCACATCTGCTGCGCTCCCGACGCGGCTTATGTCGCGCCTCTTCTGACCCCCGATTACAAGGTGACCGGTTTTTTTTACAATCCCAACATCGACCATGAGGCCGAATATCTCCTGCGCCTGGAGGAGACACGCCGCGTCGCGCCGGCGGCGGGCTTCGTCCTCGAGGATGGACCATACGAACCGGACCGTTTCGAGGCCATGGCCCGCCCCTGGGCCGGGGAACCGGAAAAGGGCCGGCGCTGCGCGATCTGTTACGCGATGCGACTCGACCGGACGGCCCGTCGGGCCGTCGATCTGGGCCTTCCCGTTTTCGCCACGGTCATGAGCATCAGTCCCTGGAAGGACGCGGCCTTGTTGAACCGGATCGGAACGCGGCTGGGCCGCAAATACGGCCTCCGCTTCCTCGAGGCCGATTTCAAAAAAAAGGACGGCTTCCGCAAAAGCGTCGAGGTCAGCCGCCGGCTGGGCCTATACCGCCAGGATTATTGCGGCTGCCGGTTCAGCCGGAGACCCGAACGGCCGGCCCGGGAATCCAAGCCTTGAAGCCTCCGCACCGACCACCGGCCTCAGCCCTCCGCCTGGATGTGTTCGGCGTCGTCCAAGGGGTCGGCTTTCGTCCGTTCGTTTTCCGTCTGGCCCGGCGTTTCGGGCTTTCCGGCTGGGTGAAAAACGACGGGCGCGGCGTTCAAATCCACATCGAAGGATCCCGGCCGGACCTGTACAGGGCGTTCGCCGGCGCCATCGAGGCCGAAAAGCCGCCCCTGGCCCGGATCGAACATCTGGCTCGCCGCCAAGTCCCGGCCCGCGGCTTCAGGGATTTCAAGGTCCGCTCATCCGGACGGAGCGGCGATTTCGTTTTTATTTCTCCCGACATCTCCGTCTGCCCGGCCTGCCGGGCCGATATCCGCAACCCTGAAAACCGCCGGTTCGCCTACCCGTTCACCAACTGCACCGATTGCGGGCCGCGCTATACGATCGTCCGTGAACTCCCCTACGACCGGCCGAAGACGACGATGGCCGGCTTTCCCCTCTGCCCGGACTGCCGCCGCGAATATCACGACCCCCTCGACCGCCGGTATCACGCCCAGCCGGTCGCCTGCCCCGTCTGCGGCCCGGCAATCCTCCTCAAAAACGCCCGGACCGGAAAGGCCATCCCGGGAGGGATTGAAAAGGCGGCCGAGCTCATCGGCCGGGGACGGATTCTCGCGGTGAAAGGTCTCGGCGGATTCCACCTGGTCTGCGACCCGAGGAACGCCGCGGCCGTCACCCGTCTCCGACGGATCAAGAAGAGGGAGTGGAAACCCCTGGCCCTGATGGTCAGGGACCTGCGGACCGCCCGGCGGATCGCGCGGATATCGGCTGAGGCCGGGGCTTCCCTGGTATCCGACCGCCGTCCCATCGTTCTCGTCCCCAAGAAGGTCGAAATCGCCGGGATTGCCCCCGGGCTGGGCGAAGTCGGTCTCATGTTGCCGTACACTCCTCTCCACGTGCTTCTCCTCGACCGGATCGAGGCGATCGTGGCCACGAGCTCCAACCCCAAGGACGCCCCGATAATCAAGGACGAGTCGGAAGGATTGACCGGGCTGTGCGATTACATCCTGACTCACAACCGTCCCATCCACATGCGGGCCGACGACTCGGTCATCCGGATCTCCGGGAAAACCCCCGTTTTTCTCCGCCGGGCCCGCGGATACGTTCCCTATCCCCAGCCGGTTCCGGAAGCGTTCCGGGGGGCCCCGCCCGTCATCGCCCTCGGAGCCGAGTTGAAAAACACCGTCTCCCTCCACAAGAACGGTTATGTCGTCACCAGCCAGTTCCTGGGAGACCTGGACGACTACAGAAACCGCGGCTATTTCGAGGAGACGCTGTCCCACTTGACCTCGCTTTTCCGGGCCAGACCGGTTGCCGTTATCTCCGACCTCCATCCCGATTTTCACACCACCCGGATCGCCGAACGGATGAACATCCCCCATTTCCAGGTCCAGCATCACTTCGCCCACGTGCTGGCGGTCCTTCTCGAACACGGCCGAAGCCCCGGACGGGACGTCCTCGGCATCGTCTGGGATGGATATGGCTACGGCCTGGACGGGGAGGCCTGGGGCGGGGAGTTTCTCCTGGCAGGATATCAGGGATTCGAGCGTTATGCCCGCTTCGAGCCAAAACGGCTTCCCGGAGGCGACCTGGCCGCCCGGGAACCGTGGCGGATGGCCCTCTCCTATCTCTGGTCTCCGGAGAGAGACGGGGCAGCCCCCCCCGTTCTCCCCTTCCTTAAAAGCGTTGACCCAAAAACGCTCCGGGCTGTCCTGGACATGATCCGCCGCGGGATCCACTCCCCGCCGGCTTCAAGCTGCGGGCGCCTGTTCGACGCCGTTTCGGCCTTGGCCGGCGTCGCCCCGCTCCGGAACGAATACGAAGCCGAGGCGGCGATCCGACTGGAGTCGGCCGCGGCCGGGGAAGGCCGGGCCAAAGCTTACCCGTTCACCCTTCGCGGCGGAACGCCCCGGAACCTGGATTTCGACCCGATGATCCGGGAAATCGCAGCGGACATCAAAAGGGGCGTCCCGGCGGGCCGGATCGCCGCCCGGTTCCACGAAACGCTTGCCGTCTCGGCGCTCAAAACGGCCAAGGCGGCCCGGAGCGACCGCGGCATCCGGACGGCCGTTTTGGCGGGAGGCGTCTTTTGCAACCGCCTCCTCCTGTCCAGGACGGAAGAACTTCTGAGAAAAGCGGGATTCGAGGTTCTCCGGCCTCTCCAGTATTCCCCCAACGACGAGTCGATATCGATCGGCCAGGTCGCTTTCGCCCTGGCCGCGCTCAAACGACGGCCTTAACCCGCCCCTTCCCGTCCTAGCCCATCAATCCTTAAGGTTGAAACCGAACCCGGTATCCTGCGCGTCGATCTCTTCCTCCTTCTCGTCGCCGGGTTTGAACGCCGGCCGGAATTCCGCCGTCTTCCGGCCGACTTCCAGTTTCAAGCCGCCGGTCATGTTCAGGATGAAGTTGAAGACGATCGCCAGAACCGCCGAGACGGCGCCGATAAACAGAAATCCGCCCGCCCCCCCGAGCAGGCCAAGGGAAATCGCGCC
>JAFGEN010000347.1 GCA_016931595.1 Candidatus Aminicenantota bacterium
GCAACGAAGCACACGAGAAGCCGCTTTTTTTCCCTTCAAACAAAGGAAAGCGCGGCCGAGTTGTCTAAACAGGAAAGTTGAAATCATCAAGGATGCTGAAATGAAAAAAGCAAAGACGGTCGTTTTGTTGGGACTTGTTTTACTTGTAGCCGCCTGCGGGACAATGGACGTGAAAAGCGTCTGGACCGGAACGGAAATCAAGATCGATGGCCGGGCGGACGATTGGCAGGGCGGTCTTGTCGAGGTCAAGGGAACAGGCGTATCGCTGGGCGTTCGGAACGACGACCGATTCGTTTTCCTTTGTTTGAAAGCCGAGGACCAGCGGACTGCTGCCCAGGTCCTCCGGGCCGGGCTCATCGTCTGGTTCGATCCTCAGGGCGGGGCGGAGAAAACCCTGGGCATCCATTATCCCCTGGCCGCCGACCTCGTCGCCTTGGTCGCGCGTTCCCGCGGAACGGGAGAGCAGGATCCGGCCGCCCTCCGCGAGCGACGCCAGGCTCTCGCCGAACGCCGGGAGGAAATCGAGATCCTCGGCCCCGGCCGGGACGAATCGATTCAACTTAGGAGAGAAGAGTTGAAAGGCATCGAAGTCGCTTTCGCCAACGCTGGGGGTGTCTTCATCTACGAAATCAAAGTCCCCCTGACAACCGTTCCGGATTCTCCCTATGCCGTCGTCCCCGTATCCGGAAACCGAATCGGCATCGGATTCGATTCTCCCCGGCTCGAGATTCCGACGTACCGCCGGGGAGGAGGCGGCCGAATTCCCGGAGGCGGAGGCATTGGAGGAATTGGGCGCACGGGCAGTCGGGGAGGAGGCGGCCGAATCGGCGGGGGCCGAGTCGGGAGTGATCCGGTTAAAATGCAACTGATTGTCACCCTTGCCGAACCTCCCGAAATCGGGAAGAACTGAAATCCTGCCCGCGCAAACAATCCGGGCGAAACCGGTGTCGGGAGCCGTTTTATCAGACCAGGTGAAAAGCATGGACTGGCGTATCAGGAAAGCCGAGATGTTTTGCACCCTGGCGCCTGAGACCGTTGCTGAAATTCTTGGAAAACTCTCCGTTCTTCTGGCCTTATGAAGAATCGGCCAACCTTTCGACTGAAAATCCACAATTTCCCAAGGTCCGACCCCAAGAACTATTTGATTTTCTTATAGATCAAGGCGGCGGTGCCCTCGTGATAAGTGAACGACTCCACGTCGCCCGCTGACGATTCTTGGAACGTCAGGTGAATGACGCCGGAAACGCGGAAAAATCTTCTCCCCTGTTCATCGGGCGGCCGCAGTTCATAGGTCTTCTGCCCTGGAATCACCAAGGCCAGGCTGTTGTTCTTGATGACGACCTCCAGGGTCTCCTTCAATTCCTCCCCGTAATATTTCCCGAGATATTTCTCCAACTGATCCAGCGGAATCTCCGGAGGCAAAACGACGCCCTTCCGCGGAAGCTCGTAAGTCGCGGGCCCCTGGCGGAAAGTCATCGCTGTGATCCCATGCTCGGGATTGCGGATGAAGGAAACGCCGATCTGGGCGGAAACGACGAGGGCTCTGAAACCTTCGGCATCCGGCGGGCGAAGCTCGAGAGCGCCTTGCCCGGGAATTTCCAGAAAGAGCCGTCCGTCCCGGGATGAGACCGTCCATTCGGCGTCGTTGAATCCGGCAAAATTCGCGATATAAACGCCGGCCTCGACCGATTCCTCCGGATTCTTCGGACCAGCCGGTTTCCAGGAATCCCGTAGGGCCCGGGCCGTGGCCGCGGCTTTTTCGACGCAGGCGGCCGAGAAGGCATCCAGGGCAAGGGCAGCCTCGGAGTCCTTTCCAGCCCGTCTCAATTCCCCGGCCGCCGTGATAACGGCCGGAAGTTCGGCGGCGAATGATTTTTCAAGGGCATCGAATTCCGTCCGGACGGCCGCCAACCGGTCCGGCCGGTCGGCGTTGACCAGATCGGCCAAATCGCGGAAGAGCCACCAGTAGGAATCGTCCGAATACCGGTCGGCCGGCGCCTTTTCCGGAGAAACGACTTTTTTTCCGGCCGTTCCGGCCGCCGAAACAAACGCCGGGAGCTCAGCGCCATGAACGAAGAACGGGATGTAAACGCCGCTCGAGGGAACGGACGCGCACCACCAGAAAACGGGGAGGTCGCCGGCGGCCGCGGGAAGGGAGACGACGCAGGAACTGGCTGTCACATCCAAATCCAGGCCGGGGTTGGTCGACCTGTCGCGGGCGATCCGCATCATCCAGGATTCGTCGACGGACCCTGATTTCTCCCGGAGCAATCCCAGGGAGCAGCCCGCCCGGACGAGAGACCTTTGGCGGGCAAGCTGCTGGTCCGGTCCCGCGGCCAGGTAGGCCCTCGCGAAATCGAAAGGAACATCCGGCCCTTCCGTCCACCAGGCCTTGTTGCGTGCATAATCCGCCAGATCCGCCGAGGCCAGGTCAAGCGGCCCGTTCAAACCGAGAGTGTTGGAAATCGAGGCCACGCCCTTTTCGACTTTCCGGGCGGCCCAGCGGGTCCCGGCCGTTTCCAAAATCCAGGCTTCCTTCGGGTCGGCGACGAGATACGAGTTGTCATACGCTCCCTCGAGGCCCAGGCCGGGCAGGCCCGAACCGAACTGACCATATTTTTCGGTCAAGGCGGCGATCGTTTCCACCGCTTCCCTGGCCGTTCGGCTCCGCTCCAGGCCGAGCCTGAGGAGATCCATTCCCGTGGGCCCGGGTTTCGGCCCGCGGCCCTCTTTTGAGGCGGCGATCGCTTCCTGGAGCGGCTTAGTGAAAACGCCTTCGTTCCCGATTGTGACGCCGAACTCGTTGATCCCCTCCTCGTATCCCCAGCACCAGTAAGGGCCGGAACCGAGGGTGGCGAAGGTTTCCCGGACCTGGGGAACGGAAATCCGCCCGAGGTCGATTGCCGCGCCTTCAGGCCATGACCGCCGGGGATGCAGGGCCAGGGGTTGGCTGTCAAAGACGGTTCGATCGCTGTTTTTTGCGAACAGAACCCGGCCGCGAGCCGCGGCGTCCCGGAGGGCCACCCAGGTGTCGCAGCCGAACAGGCCCGGCGCCCCCTTCATGCCGGCAAGAAGCATCAAGACGGCAGCAAGTGTCAAACGATTTCTTTTTTTCATCATTCGCTCCATTTCACGATTCTCGGCCTATCATTCACAGGCCCGAAATCTCCCGTCGCGCCCACCATCCATCGCCGCTCAATCCGCCGTCGGCCGATTAAATCACTGATATTCGATAAATTCCTGAGGTCCGACCCCAAGAGCATCACATCAAGACGGCCATGATGAGGCAGATGACGGTGATGACCAGGATGACCAGCTTTTTCATATGCGTTCTCCGTGCATGACCTTCCGAGAATCCTCTCGGAATTCTCGATCAAAACTCCCTGCGGGCATAAAACCGCTGAGACAGGCGAAGCGAGAGGGCGATGGCGACGACGACGAAGCCGGCCGCCGCGATAAGGAAAACCGGCATTCCGAGGGAAAGGCGGAGATCATGAATGCATCCAAGGATCGAAAGAGGCGTTCCCGCGCTTTTCATGCCCAGTGCGACAGGAATCGTCAAGACGGCGGACACGAAGACAAACAGGATCGTCGCTCGGCCCAAACCGAAGCGATGGTAGAAGCCCACATAGAATGACAAACCAAGGGCGTAAATCAGAACAAAGACGGCCGCCGCTTCCATCGTGAGGATCTCGCCCAAATCGGCCCCTTCCGAGAAAAGAGATGCAAGAAGGGAGACCGCCGTCGTGACCGCCCCGCCGGCGGCGATCAAGATCGCTCCGAGCAGATACCTCGCCCGGACGACCGCCCGCCGCGGGATCGGCATGCTCAGGTACTGGATTTCCGTTTTGTTCCTATCCTCGAAGAAAAAGACGACGAACAGGCCGATCAACCCGTAGAGCCCGCCCATAAGGAAGATGATTTCTGACGGCCAAAAGGGTTGAAGAGGATAGAGAATCCCGA
>JAFGEN010000348.1 GCA_016931595.1 Candidatus Aminicenantota bacterium
ATTTACTGAAATGAAAACACGAGTCGCGGCGGCGGTCATTCTTGTATCCGGACTTGTCTTGTTTCAAGGAGCCGATCTTGGCCGGGCCGAGGATGTCTCTGCCCATACAATCCTGCTCTTGGAGCAGGAATACGCCTTGGCCAAAACGTCCTCCTCATATTTCATCTTCAATTTCGAGACGGCGACGGTTTCCTTGAAAGCCAGGGGAATGGTTCTCAAGGAATGGCCGGCGGTTAAGGTCCGGGTCTGGGGACGGACCGGTGGTGTCATGACCTTCCCGCTGGCCCGAAAAACCGCCTACCGCGCGCCGCAGCGAAAGGACATCACCCCGGACAAGGAAGGGGAGGAGGAGAAGCCGGAGGCCAAGTCCGACGACCTCGATATCCTCGAACTGGTTAAAATGCCGGTCAATTATACTCTCGATCTTTCCAAGGACGTGCGGATCAAGGTCCGTTATCGCCGGTCGGGTTTCAACAGGATTTTAGACGGAATCGGAAGATTTTTCTCCAGGGGGATTGCTCGTTCGGCCAAGACGGTTGTTCGAGGAATCATAGGCCGTCCCTTCACGGAGGTCGAATTGGACTTTGACGACGAAATCGCTGCCAAGAACATCTATTGGTCTTTCTTCGAAGGGCAAAAATGTATCCTTTTTTGGCCTGAATCAAAATAAAGAAACTTATATATCTACATTATAATAAATAATATAATGACGATAAATAATACTTGACAATAATATGCTAAAGTTTTATATTAATTAAAGACTTAATGTAAGGAGTTGTTCGAATGGCAAAAATTATAGGTATCGACTTAGGCACGACGAATTCTTGTGTCGCTGTCATGGAAGGCGACAACCAGACGGTCATTTCCAACGAGGAAGGCGGCCGGACCACGCCGTCCGTTGTCGGTTTTACGCAGAAAAGCGAGCGCCTCGTCGGCCAGGTGGCCAAACGCCAGCGCATCACGAATCCCGAAAACACCGTCTATTCCATCAAGCGGTTCATGGGCCGGCGTTTCTCGGAAGTGCCGGGCGAAATCAAGCAGGTTCCCTTCAAAGTCACCGAGGCCGATAACGGCGACGTCCGGATCTCGGTCTTCGACAAGCAATTCTCTCCGCCTGAAATTTCAGCCATGATCCTTCAGAAGTTGAAGAAGGCGGCCGAGGATTATCTCGGGGAGAGAGTCGACAAGGCGGTTATCACCGTCCCGGCCTACTTCAACGACAGCCAGCGGAAGGCGACCAAGGACGCCGGACAGATCGCCGGACTGGATGTCGTCCGGATCATCAACGAGCCCACGGCCGCGGCGCTGGCCTACGGATTGGACAAGAAAAAAGACCAGACGATCGCCGTCTACGATTTCGGAGGCGGGACGTTCGATATTTCCATCCTCGAAGTCGGGGAAGGGGTCGTCGAGGTCAAATCGACCAACGGCGATACCCATCTCGGCGGCGACGACGTCGACCAGCGGGTCCAGGACTGGATCACGTCCGAATTCAAAAAGGAATCCGGCATCGACCTGTCCAAGGACAAGATGGCCATCCAGCGTCTGAAGGAAGCCGCGGAAAAAGCGAAAATCGAGCTGTCGACGATGATGGAAACGGAGATCAACCTGCCCTTTGTCACAGCCGACGCCTCAGGCCCCAAGCATCTCCTCCTTAAGCTGACCCGGGCCAAGCTCGAATCGCTGGTCGAGGACCTCATCCAGCGGTCCGTCGCTCCGTGCAAGCAGGCTTTGGCCGACGCCGGACTGAAAGCCTCCGAGATCCACGAAGTGATCCTGGTCGGCGGCCAGACCCGGATGCCCCGCATCCAGGCGGTCGTCCAGCAGATTTTCGGCAAGGAGCCCAACAAGAGCGTCAATCCCGACGAAGTCGTGGCCGTCGGCGCGGCCATCCAGGGCGCGGTCCTGTCCGGGGACGTCAAGGACGTCCTCCTGCTCGACGTAACCCCCCTGACCTTGGGCATCGAAACCCTCGGCGGCGTCTTCACCCGGATGATCGGCCGGAATACGACCATTCCGACCAAAAAGACTGAAGTCTTCTCGACGGCCTCCGACAGCCAGCCGAGCGTCGAGATCCATATTCTCCAGGGCGAACGGGAAATGGCCGGCGACAACCGGACCCTGGGCCGGTTCCATCTGGACGGCATTCCGCCGGCGCCCCGGGGCATCCCGAAGATCGAGGTGACCTTCGACATCGACGCCAACGGCATCCTCCATGTCTCGGCCAAGGACATGGGCACGGGCAAACAGCAGGCCATCACCATCACCGGGCACAGCGGCCTGGACGACAAGGAGATCAAACGGATGGTCTCCGAAGCCGAGGCTCATTCGACCGAGGACAAGAAGCGACGCGAGGTCATCGACGCCAAGAACCAGGCCGACCAGATGATCTACAGCATGGAGAAGCTGCTGCGCGAGAACGCGGCCAAGATCCCCGAGGCCGATGCCGCGCCGGTCAAGGCCGAAATCGAAGCCACCAAGAAAGCCATTGAATCGGAGAACCTGGACAAGATCAAGCAGGCCCTCGAGAGTCTCAACCGGGCCTCCCACAAGCTGACCGAAATCCTCTACAAAAACGTCGGTTCCCAACCCGAGCCGCAAGCGGCCGGGGCGGAGTCGCAGGGAGCTCCGGGGAGCGAAAAAGCCGCCGATGCGGAAGGCGAAGTCATCGACGCTGAAGTGGTCGACGACGGAAAACCGAATTAACATCCCGGGCCTGATCGGTTATGATAGCAAAGGGGGAAAGGGGAGACCATGGCCAGGGACTTTTACGAAGTGCTGGGAGTGCCCAGGGCGGCGCCCACGGCCGACATCAAGAAAGCCTACCGGAAGCTCGCCCGTAAATATCATCCCGACCTGAACCCCAATGACAAGGCGGCCGAGGCCAAGTTCAAGGAGATCCAGGCCGCCTACGACGTCCTGAGCGACCCGAAGAAAAAGGCCCAGTACGACCAATTCGGTTATGCCGGCGACCGTCCCCAGGGCGGCGGGCCCGATCCCGGGACATACGCCGGCGGAGGATTCGAAGGGTTCGATTTTTCCGATTTCGGGTCCGGGTCGTTCCGCGACCTGTTCCAGAACATTTTCGGCGGAGCCGCCGCGCGCGGAGCCGCCGCTTCCCCGGGTCCGCGGCGGGGCGAGGATCTTCTCTACTCGATGAAAATCGGCTTCGAGGATGCCGTCCGCGGCCTTCAGACCCGGATCCAGGTGACCCGCCTGGCGGCCTGTCCGGCCTGCGCCGGCTCGGGCTCCAAGGCCGGGTCGTCCAAAACCTGCCCCTCCTGTCGGGGAACCGGCAAGGCCTCCCACCAGAGGGGTTACATGAAGTTTTCCGGAGCCTGCCCGGTCTGCGGCGGGCGGGGCACGGTCAAAAGTGGCGACTGCCATGAGTGCCGGGGCCAGGGCCTGGCCCAGAAAACCGAAACCATCACCGTACGCATTCCGCCCGGCGTGGACAATGGCTCCCGAGTCCGCCTCGCGGGAAAAGGCCACGCCGGCCCCGACGGCGGTCCTTCGGGCGACCTTTACATCCAGATCGAAACGATGCCCCATCCGCTGTACCGTCGCGACGGCGTCAATATCCATCTCAAGATCCCGATTACCGTCCCCGAGGCGACTCTGGGGGCGAAAATCGAGGTTCCGACCCTCCAAGGCCAGGCCGTCATTCGAATCCCGCCGGGGACCAAATCCGGCCAGAAGTTCCGGTTGAAGGGCAAGGGCGTGGCCGCGGCCGGAGCCCGGGCCTGCGGCGACGAGATGGTCGAAGTGACGATCGTCCCGCCGCCCTTTGGAGACGAGCGGGTTCGGGAGCTCATGAAAAGCCTCGAACCTCTCTATGGCGGGAACCCTCGGGCCTCGATCACCGGAGAGGACAAGCCATGAAGCGCCGAACGACGGCCAAAACCCGGACCCAGACCCGGCCTCGAGCCGAAAGGCCGAGACGGGCGGCGGGGGAGAAGTCCGGCGGGAATTTCTACCACATCAGCAGCGTCGCCGCCCGGTTCAACATCCACCCCCAGACCCTCCGTCTCTACGAGCGGGAGGGCCTGCTCAAACCGTCCCGTTCCTGCGGGAACACCCGTCTCTACTCCGAGGAGGACGTGAGGCGGCTGGAAATCATCTTGAACCTCGTCCGCGACCTGGGCGTAAACCTGGCCGGGGTGGAAGTCGTATTGAATATGCGGGCCAAGATGGAGCGGATCGAAGTTGAGGTCCAAGCCTTCCTGGAATCCTTCCGCCGGGAATTTTTCTCCGGCCGGGAGGAGGAATTCGAGGCCCGGAAAAGGAGCCTGGTGCCCGTCTCGTCGGCCAAGATCGTCAAGGTCGAAAAAGCGGACTGAATCATGCCGTACAGGGATTTCGCCGAATCGAGGGACCTGCGGCGCTACCTCGAGCAGATCGGCCGCTTCCCGAGAATCAGCCCGGACGAGGAAAAGCGGCTGGCCAAACTCATTCAGGCCGGCGACAAGGAAGCCCTCAGCCGGCTGATCGAGGGGAATCTCCGATTCGTCGTCTCCTATGTCAAGAAATACAAGGGCATGGGCCTGGGAATGCTCGACCTGATCAACGATGGAAACCTCGGCCTGATCGAGGCGGCCAAGCGGTTCGACCCGGCCCGAAACGTCAAGTTCATCTCCTACGCCGTCTGGTGGATCCGCCAGGCGGTGATCCATTCCCTGACCTCCTCCGCTCGGGTGACCCACGTCCCCCAGAAGATCTCCGACCAGCTCCTCCTGATGAAGCGGAAAACGGCCCAACTTGCCGGGGAACTCGGCCGCGAGCCGACCCGCGAGGAAGTCGCCGAGGCGATGAAGATCACGGTCTCGGATGTGGAGGACCTGACCCAGCTTGACGGCCGGGAGATCTCGCTCAACGACAGGTTCGAGGGCGACGACCAGGGCATGGAGGAAAAGATCAGCGACCCCATCTCCCCGTCGGTCGAGTACCAGATCATCAAGGCCAGCATTCAGAACCAGGTCCGGGACATCCTGGGCGAATTGGATGAGAAGGAAGCGACTGTGTTAAAATTGCGCTTCGGCCTGGACGACGATCGGCCGCAAACCCTGCAGGACATCGGCGACCGCCTGGGGCTGACCCGGGAGCGCATCCGCCAGATCGAGAAGGCGGCCATGTCCAAGCTCAGCCGGTCGCACACGCTCCAGCAACTGAGGGGCTATCTGAACTGAAACGGGACGGAACCATGGCGGATTTCAGAAAAATCGAATGCCCGGTCTGCTCCGACACCGGCTGGGTCCGGGTCGAGACGGACAAGGGTTTCGTCGCCCGCCGCTGCGCTTGCGTGCTGGCCAAGCGCGATGCGGCCGTCCTGGACCGGACCCGCATCCCGGCCCGTTACCGGGATTGCACCCTGGACAATTTCGCCCCGAAAAACGATTCGCTCAAGGATGCCCTGAAGATTTCCAAGAAATTCATCGCCAAGTTTCCCGAGGCCGACGTCGGGTTGCTTTTCATCGGCCCCTGCGGCGTAGGCAAGACCCACCTGGCTTCGGCCATCCTCTCGGAGATCGTCCGGACCAAGGGGTCATCCGGCCTGTTTTACGATTTCCGTGACCTGATTCGGGATATCCAGAACACGTTTTCCCCCGACTCCGACCTCTCCGAATCCGATATCCTCACCCCGGTCTTCGAGTGCGGCCTCCTGGCCCTGGACGAGCTCGGGGCCAAGCGGTCCTCCACCTGGGTTGAAGAGACGATCTTCTACATCATCAACCGCCGCTACAACGAGCGGAAGCTGACGATCTTCACCTCCAACTATCCCGATACGTCCGACGACGAGGACGACCGGGTCCCGATGTTCAAAAAATCAGCGGCGTTCGGCGGACCGAAAAAGACGGATGAGACGCTGGTCGACCGGATCGGCATCCGGCTCCGCTCGCGGATCTACGAGATGTGCAAGGTTGTCGACATCACCGGGGAAGATTTTCGCAAGACCATCAAGCAGGCGAGTTACCGGTTCTAATTCGGTTCCCGGTCAAGAAAGCTTCAGGGCCTTTTCCATCTGCTCGAGGTTGGTCCGCAGCTCGAAGGGAATCGATCGGCCGAAACTGTCGAAAAACTTCCGCACTTCCTTGACTTCGTCCTTCCACTCGGGCGGCTTGATCTCGAAGAGTTTTTCCATTTTGGACCGAGGGATTGGAAGCCCCTCCATGTTGAAGTCTTCCATTTTCGGGACCAGGCCGATGGGTGTTTCCCGAGCCCCGACCTTGCCCTCCACCCTGTCGATGACCCACTTGAGGACGCGCATGTTGTCGCCGAACCCGGGCCAGACGAATTTGCCGTTCTCATCCACCCTGAACCAGTTGACGGCGAACATCTTCGGCGGATTGCGCATCAACGCGCCGGTGTTCATCCAATGGCGGAAGTAGTCGCCCATGTTGTAGCCGCAGAAGGGCTTCATGGCGAAGGGATCGCGCCGAAGGACGCCGACCGCCCCGGCCGCCGCGGCCGTTGTCTCCGAGCCGGTCCGGGCGCCCATGAAGACGCCGTTGGACCAGTCAAAGGCCTCGACCACCAGGGGCATGAGGTGCGACCGCCGGCCGCCGATCAGGATGGCCGAAATCGGCACGCCCTGGGGGTTGTCGAATTCCGGCGACAGCGTCGGGCAGTTGTAGAGCGAGACCGTGAACCGGCTGTTGGGATGGGCGATCTTTTCCTTCGACCCGGGCTTCCAGGGGCGGCCCTGCCAGTCCTCGACATTGGCCGGCGGGCCGTCCAGCCCGTCCCACCACGGCTCGTTCGTGTCGGCGTCGCGTCCCACGTTGGTGTAGAGCGTGGGATAGAAATTCCGGCCCTTGAGTGTTCGGATCATGTTCGGGTTCGTCTTCATCGACGTGCCGGGGGCGACGCCGAAGAAGCCCGCTTCCGGGTTGATGGCGTAGAGGCGGCCGTCCGGGCCGACATTCATCCAGGCGATGTCGTCGCCCAGGGTGAAGACCCGGTACTCGGGAAGGGCCGACTGGAGCATGGCCAGGTTGGTCTTGCCGCAGGCCGAGGGCATGGCCGCGGTGATGTACGTCACCTTGCCCTTCATATCCTCGATCCCCATGACGACCATGTGCTCGGCCAGCCAGCCCTGCCGTAGGCCAAGGTAGGAGGCGACCCGAAGGGAGAAGCATTTTTTTCCGAGAAGCGCATTGCCGCCGTATCCCGAGCCGACGCTCCAGACCAGGCTTTCCCGGGGGAAGTGCATGATGTAGCGGCGGTTGGGGCTGAAGTCGCCGACCGAATGGCTGCCCTTGACGAACCGCTCCGACGTCCCGATCCGTTTGAGGACGTGGGAGCCGAGGCGGGTCATGATCCGCATCGAGACGGCGACGTAGGAGATGTCGGTGACCTGGATGCAGGCCTTGGCATAGGGCGAGTCGGGCTGGCCCATCATGTAAGGCAGGACGTACATCGTCCGGCCCCGCATCGCCCCTTCGGAAATCTTCATCATCAGCGCCTTGGCCTTGTCCGGAGCCATCCAGTTGTTGTTGGGGCCGGACTGGTCCTTTTCCGGGTGGCTGACGATGGTCAACTGCTCGGTCCGGGCTACGTCGGTCGGATGGCTCCGGTGGAGGTAGGCGACCGGCCAGTTCTTCTGGTTGAGCAGGGAAAAAACGGGCTTTCCTTCGATTGTTTCCTCGTTCATCCCCGCTTCCATGATGCGGTGGGCCTCGGCGTCCGACCCGTCGCACCAGTGGACGCGTTTGGGCTTGTAAATTCGTTCCTGTTCCTCGACCCAGCGTTCGACGGGTGTGGACATCGCTCTCCTTCCTCAGGCCAGGGCGGCGTCGACGGCCGCCTTGCAGTGGAGCTCCGTCGTGTCGAACGTCGGGATGGGGGAGTCAGCCGGCTTGATCAAAAGTGGAATTTCAGTGCAGCCCAGGACGATGCCCTCGGCGCCCCGCTTTTGAAGGTCGGCGATGACCTCCTGGTAGACAGCCCGCGACTCGGTCAGGATCCGGCCGTAGGCTAACTCGTGGTAGATGATGTCATGGACCAGGGTGCGCTGCTTGTCGTCGGGGATGAGGACCTTCAGGCCGTGCTTTTCGGCCAGGCGGTCTTTATAGAAATCCATCTCCATGGTATAGCGGGTCCCGAGCAAACCGACTGTTTTAAGCTTCAGGCGCTTGATTTCGGCGGCGGCCGCGTCGGCGATATGGACAAGCGGCAGGCCGGAGGCTTTTGCCACGGCCTCGGCCGTCCGGTGCATGGTGTTTGCGCAGATGAGGATCAGGTCGGCCCCGGCCGCCTTGACCTTGAGGGCGGCTTCCGACATCAGGACGTTCAACCGGTCCCAGTTCCCGGCCACCTGCTGGTTTTCGATTTCGTCGAAATCGACTGAATACATTGCGATAGCGGCGCTGTGTGCCCCGCCGAGCCGGCGGTGGACGTCCTCATTGAGGAAGCGGTAGTAATCGGCGGTGGAATGCCATGTCATGCCGCCGATGAGGCCGATGGTTTTCATCTGATGGGCTCCTTGCTCCGTCCGCCGCAAGGGGCGGTCTCCGGAGAACGAAAAGATATCAGAATTCGGCGAAAAAGAAAAATAGCCGGAAGGCGGGCCTGGCGCGGGGAGAGGCGAGGAGGAAGGCGTGGGGCCGAAACTATGCCGCAAAATTGGGCGCTCCCCCTTGAATTAGAAGGGGGATCATGCTAAATTACCCCGGCTTGCTCCCCGGTAGCTCAATCGGCAGAGCGGTTGGCTGTAAGCTCAATTGCAGCTTCCACGAGAGATCGTGGTCGAAGAATCGGGTGAACTCAGGGAAGCCCGCCCTCCGCGGCGCGGAGAGGGTAATCCTGAGCCAAGCCCCGCCGGTCGGCGGGGAAGGTGCAGAGACTAGAGCGCAAGCTCGTACCCGGGTTTATCCGCCCGGGGAAGCGCCCGACACCCTCGCCCCTTCGGGGGACGGGTGAAGAGATAGTCCAAGCCCGGAGGAAACTCCGGGGCCCTTGTAACCAATAGGTTGCAGGTTCGAGTCCTGCCCGGGGAGCCATAACCGCCTTTC
>JAFGEN010000065.1 GCA_016931595.1 Candidatus Aminicenantota bacterium
GTGATCAGGACGATTTCGGGAACCGTCCCGATCCGGACGGGCGGGCCCCAGGTGCCGACACCGCTGGTCACGTCGACGAACATCTTGTCCTTCCGGTAAAGCCCGTGGTTGAATTCGTAGACGAACCAGTTGATCTGGGTGATCGGGAACATTTGCCCGTCGTGGGTGTGGCCGCAGACGAGGAGGTCGATCCCGGAAGCGGCCGGATCGCCCAGTTTCGTCGGCTGGTGGTTGAGGGCTAGGATCGGCTTCGCCGGGTCGAGGCCCGAGAGAAGGTCCGTCCAAGCCTTGGGTGTTTCCCCGGACGTTCGTTTCGCCATCGCATCCTTCCGGCCGACGATGTAGAAGGAATCGGCTACAAGCTCAGCCTCATCGAGGAGGACGCGGACGTTTCCGGCCCGGAGGTTGGCCGTGTTCTTTTCCAAGTCGCCGAAATATTCATGGTTTCCGGTGCAAGCATAGACTCCGTATTTCGGCTTGAGGCCGGCAAAGGCGGCCGCGATCATGTCCCGGTCGGCCGCCGGGGTATCCTCGCCGACGATGTCCCCGGGAAGAAGGACGAGGTCGGGGTCCAGGGCTTTGATTTTGTCCAGGGTCCGACGCAGAAACCGTCCCCGAAGGACCGGGCTGAGATGCAGGTCCGAGGCGACGGCGATTTTCAGCTCCCGAATCGCGCCGCCGGATTTTCCGATTTCGATTGATTCGGTTCGCAGACGGGGCCGGGCCGCGTTCCAGGCCCCTAGAAGACTGATCACCGCGGTTAGGGCGAGGATATACCGGAAGGCGGCGCCCCCGCCGGCCGCTGCGTCGGCCCGCATACCAGGTGGAAAGAATGGAAAGCGCCGGTCGATCAACCGGAGAAGGTCGTAAAGAAGAGTCAGCCAGAGGCTCACGTTCCAAACCACCAGGTAAAGATAGCCGAAACCGATGGCAGCCCCCGCCGCCGGCCCGGGGTGTCGCCCGAAGATGAAGCGTCCGGCGATGAATAACACGGCCCAAAGCACGGCAAAAGCGAAGATGCCAAGGCGCAGGGCGCCGGCCGGGGGAAGAGCCCGGAGCAGGCGCTTGAAAAGATAAATGTGGGATGCACCGTATACGGAAAGGATGACGACCAGGAAAATGATGAAGCCGAAATCGCGCATCTGTCCTTCCTTCAAGGAAGACTACTATACCGGATGGCTGACGGCTCGCCAAGCGGCCCGGCGGAACCGGTCACCGGCCCTATGCCCCTTGCTTCCCATCCCGACCGCGTTTAGAATAGGGGGTTGAAACCACGAAGAGGAGGCCACTCATGAACTTGAAGAAAATCTTCGCTTTCGCCGGAATCGCGATCCTGGCCGCCGGGACCGCCTCAGCCGGAGTCACCCGGTCTCAGAAGTCCCAAATCACCTTCAAGGGATTCGGAACAATGTCCATGACCTCGACCGCGCAACTTGCCGGGAACCGGCAGTTGACCGACACGACGGCCGAATTCAAGGGCAAGGGATTGCTCAGCGGCCTGGCCGGCAAGACTCTGTTCCGTTCGGGCCATACCGGTGATTTCATCGACCTCGACGCCCTGACGACCGCCCAGATCGATCATAAGAAGAAAACCTACACCGTCACCCCGATCGAAAAATGGGCCGAGACCCAGAAAGAGATGCAGGGCGCTCAAGGGGGAAACGCCGAGGCCGATAAACAGGAGTCCCCGATCAAGATCGTGAAAAGCGAGTTTCGGGTCGAGGAAACCGGCGAAACCCGGACCGTCAACGGTTTCGCCTGCGCGAAATACCTTGCGGTCTGGACGGTGGACTGGGAAAACACCGAGACAGGCGACAAGGGAACGGACCGGATGGAAACCGCAACCTGGACGACCCCGATGACCGGCGACCTGCAGGAGGCCCAGTCCGAGGAAATGGCCTTCTCCGCGGCTTATTTGAAGGCCGTCGGTTTCAACGCTCAAAATTTCCAAAAGGATGTCCTGGGAACCCAGTGGATCGGACTCCTGGCGGCGTTCGACCCGATCAACGGGCAGTCGACGATGAAGGCCGACACGGCCAAGTTCGCCTCGGAAATGGGCAAGATCAAAGGGTATCCGATCGTCATCGACGGAAAATATTTCGTGACGCCGAAATTCAAGAAAGCCGAAGCCGAGCCTTCCGTGGGAGGCGGCATCGGCGGAAAGCTCATCGGCGGCCTGCTGAAGAAGAAAGCCGACCCCGAGGAAGAAAAAGCCCCGGCCGTCGCGTTTTATACCGAAATCACGGCCCTGGCGGTTTCTGCCCTCGACCCGGCTTCGATCCAGGTCCCGGCCAACTATAAACAGAAATAAATCGCGGCTGACGCCGGAGAAGGGTCAACCCTCAAACCGGTTCCACCAGGCGATCTCCGCAATCGGTTTGCGGACGCGCTCGTTGGGCGGGCGCCGGGCGGCGTAGCCCAGGGAAATGAGGGAGAGAATCCGGTAGCGGCGGGGGATTTTGAAAAACCGCCGGGCCGCCCGAACATCGAACCATCCGATCCAACAGGTCGCCAATCCCAATTCCTCGGCCTGGAGAACGAAATGCTCCCCGGCGATTCCGGCATCGAGCGCCTGGAAGGGAATGCCCTGGACCGCCTGCCCGGCCCGGTGAGCAATGAAACTGGTTTTGGCCAGGAGCAGGACGAGAACCGGGGCCTCGGCCGCAAACCGGGTCGGGGCGTAGATCCCGGAAAAGACTTTTCCGGCGAATCGGTTTTTGAAGTCCGGGTCATCGATGACGAGGTACCGGCAGCCCTGGGCATTCTCGGCGGACGGCGCCAGCCGGGCCGCGTCCAGGCAGGATTCGATTTTTTCCCGCTCGACCGGCCGGGGGAGAAACTTGCGGATGCTCCGGCGGCTTTCGAGGATCAGGCGGAGGGGGGTCGTCTCGGGCATGGGAGTCCTTTCACGGGCCGGGCCGCCCCGTTTTTATAGCCCAGAGAGACGGCGGTTTCAACCCCTTTTCGCTCTTTGCCCCGGCTTTGCCGATAGACAAACGCCCCGGGTTGTGATATTCATGGTCTGAACTGAAACGAGCCGTATCTCGTATTGAGAGGAGGAGGTCCGACATGAAAAAACTGCTGACCTGTGCGTTATCCCTGGCCGTATTGCTGATGGCGTTCGCCGCCTGCCAGAAAGCCGGTCTTCCAGTGGCCGGTTCGGCCAAGGCCGAGGACATGCTGACCCTGATCCCGAACACCGTCCAGGGCGTCTTCGTTATCGACGCTCACCGGGGGATGAACATCCCCTTTGTCGACAAGGCCGTCAAGGAAGGCGAAGACGCGGCCAAGTACCAGGAATTCATCGACAAGGTGGGGATCGATCCTCAGAAGGACATTTATTTCGCGGCGATCGGGATGGCCCAAAAAGCGGGAACCGA
>JAFGEN010000349.1 GCA_016931595.1 Candidatus Aminicenantota bacterium
CGGATCGAGGAGGACTGGGGGCAATGACCCGCTTGGCGCTTCTCCATTCGACGGTCCGGGCGGAGGAAAAGCTTCTGGCCGAAGCCGCCCGGAGCCGGGGCGTCGAGGTGATGTGGGTCGATATCCGTGAAGCGGTCCTCGACCCCCGGCGTCCTCTCCCGGCGGCAGACGTCGCCCTTGAACGGTCGGTCTCGACCGTCAAGGGCGGTTACGCCGCGTCGTTTTGGGAAGCGTCCGGAATTCCCGTGGTCAACGCTTCGGCCGTGGCCGCGGTCTGCCGGGATAAATTCGCCGCCTCGCTTCTCCTGGCCGGGGCGGGAGTTCCCGAACCGCGCTTCGCCCTCGTCTTCGACATCATCCGGGCCCGGGCCGTGATCGAGGAATGGGGAGGGTATCCGGTTGTTTTGAAACCGGCTCAAGGCTCCTGGGGGAGGCTTCTGGCCAAGGTCAATGACGACGACGCCCTGGAGGCGGTCCTGGAGCACAAGGACGTCCTGGGAACCCCGCCGCAGAAAGCCTTTTATCTCCAGGAATTCGTCCGCAAACCCGGCCGCGACATTCGGGCCTTCGTCGTCGACGGGCAAACGATCGCAGCCATTTTCCGGGAATCGTCCCACTGGATCACCAATACGGCCCGGGGAGGCCTGGCGTCCAACTGCCCGGTGGCTTCGGACCTCGACGACATTTGCCGCCGGACCTCGGCCGCCGTCGGCGGCGGGGCTGTGGCCGTCGATCTCTTTGAAACGCCCGGCGGATTCTTGGTCAACGAGGTGAACCATACGATGGAATTTCGCAATTCCGAGGCGCCGACCGGGGTGAGCATTGCCGGAGCGGTCGTCGATTACGCCCTTCGGGTCGCCCGGGAGAAGGGGCCGGGACGATGAGCCTGACGCGTCTGCGGGTGTCCGTGGTCGGGGCGGCCGGCTATGGCGGCGGGGAGCTTCTCCGCCTGCTCCTGGACCATCCCGGGGCGGACGTCCGACAGGCGGTCAGCCGACGGTTTGCCGGCGAACCGGTTTCTCTCGTCCATCCCAATCTTCGGAGTTTTCGGCCGTTTGTTTTCTCGCGGCCGGAGGATGTCGAGCAGTGCGATGTCCTGTTTCTCAGCCTGCCCAACGGCGAGTCGATGGGGGAGATGGACCGGTGGATGAAAACGGCCGCGGTCATCATCGACCTGGGGGCGGATTTCCGCCTTCGCCGGCCGGAGGACTGGAAGGCTTGGTACGCCGCCGATCATAAGCGCCCGGAGCTTTTAGGGCGGTTCGTTTACGGCCTTCCGGAGGTCGCCCGCGAGGAGGTCCGGACGGCCGACTATATCGCCGGCCCGGGATGCGAGGCCGCCGCTTCGATCCTCGGCCTCTATCCCCTGGCCAAGGAGGGGATCGTTCGGTCCGGTCCGGTCGTGGTCGACGCCAAGATGGGAAGCTCGGCGGCCGGGGCCGCGCCGGCCGAATCGACCCATCACCCGGAGCGGGCCGGGGTGGTCCGGACCTACAAGCCGACCGGCCATCGGCACACGATCGAGATCGCCCGGGCCCTCGAGAACGCGGGGGCGAGCCTCCCCCTCCACTTGACCGCGACGGCCATCGGCATGGTTCGGGGCATCCTGGCCACGATCCATGTCTTTCCCGACTGCGGACCCGTTTCCGAAAAGGACGTATGGCGGGCATACCGCGCGGCCTATGCCGACGAGCCGTTCGTTCGGGTGGTCAAACAAACCCGCGGCTTGTACCGGTTCCCCGAACCGAAAATCCTTCAGGGGACCAATTTCTGCGAAATCGGCTTCGAGCTCGAGGACGGCGGCCGGCGCCTGGTCGTCCTGTCCGCCCTCGACAACCTGGTCAAGGGGGCGGCGGGCAACGCCGTCCAATGTTTCAACTTGAGGGCCGGATTCCCGGAAACGACGGGCTTGACGTTTCCCGGCCTTCACCCGGTGGGATCATGAATCAAATTTCTTCGTCGGTTCTTTCGCATTTCAAGGGCGTGGTCGATTCCACGCTCCGGGAGGGTGTTCAGTTCGCCGGAGCGGATTTCAGCCCGGCCGACCAGGCGGAGATCTTCGACCGCCTCGTCCGCCTGGGCCTGGAGATCGTCGAAGTCGGGAATCCCGTCCAACCCGAAATCCGGGAGAGGATCTCGGCCCTGGGGCGGCGGCGGGCAAACGGTCTTCGCCCGCGGCTTTTCGCCCATATCCGCAATCACGAGCGCGACATTCGGGCGGCGGCCGAATGCGGAGTCGACGGCGTCAGCGTCCTCTGCACGGCCGATGCGGAGCGGTTGGCGGCGATGGGCTTGACCCCGGCCTCCGCCCGGGACCGGCTTCGGGACAATATCCGTCTGGCTGTCTCGTCCGGCCTGGCCGTCCGGGTGGGCGTCGAGGATTTCTTCGGCCGATCCTTCCGGGACTGCCTGGACATCTACGACTTGGCCGGCGAAGCGGGAGCGGTGCGGATCGCCCTGGCCGATACTCTTGGGAAAGCCCAGGGCTGGGACGTTGCCCGAAA
>JAFGEN010000066.1 GCA_016931595.1 Candidatus Aminicenantota bacterium
CTGGTACAGGGCGGCGATCTCGACACCCCGCGTCCCCGTCAACCGGCCTTCTAAAAGGTCGTCCGACAGAAATCGGATATGGGCTTCAATTTCGTTGGGCGTGATCGGCCGGGCGGCGGCCGGTTCGCCGGGTGTGCAAGCCGGGATAAGAAGGGCCAACGCCGCAAAGGCGAGGTAAAGGTTTCGTCCTCCGGATATCTTCATTGCATCCTCCCGCGAAATATATTCTTTCCATCAAAACGGTGTCGTGTTTTTCGGGTATGCGCTCATTTTTGAATAGTGTCCCGGGAAGCCAGGAGGAAGGTCTCGCAAAGCCCCGAGACGGCAACGGCCGCCGTAGCCAGGGCGACGCCGGCCTCGGCGGCTTGAAAGACGGAGCGGCCGCGAAGCAGGGCCTCGACGGCGGCCGCGGCGAAGACGTCGCCGCAGCCGGTCGCGTCAACGACGGCCGAAGCGGCGGGAGCCGGGATGGGCCGGGTTTCGTTACGGACGGCGACCAGGACACCGTCCTTGCCCTTCGTCACGAAGACGGCCCGAACGCCGAGGCCCAAAGCCTGGTCGATGAATTCCCGAATCTCCGCATCCGTCGCCCAGCGCTCGGGGTGCCCCATCAGACAGCCGACTTCCTGGCGGTTGGCCTGAAGACAGGCAACGCCCTTGACCCATTCCGGCCAGTCGGGCACGGCCCGATAATCTCGATGGACTCCGACCCGCGGCTCCAAAGCAAGCGAATGGACGTCGAACCAGACGAGACACGAGGACCGCTCGACGATGAGCCGCCAGTCGCAAAAAGCAACGTCTAAGCCGGAATTGAAGACCATTAAAAGAATATCCAAACTGGGTAGGGCCTCGAGCAGCGGGCCGGGATCGAGCGCCGGGACGACGGATTCGAGGACTTCCTCCCGCTCGCGGGCTTTTTTGGAGTAGCGAAGGCGGACGCGGTTTCCCGGGCCGGGGACGAAAACAAGCCCTTTCCGGTCAAGCCCCGGCCAGTCGGCAATCAGCGTTTCAACCGCTGGGCGGAGAGCTTCTCCGCAATGGGAAAACAGGGCCGTTTTTTGCCCGAGCCCCGAGAAGGCTGCCGCTTGGTAGAGGACTCCGCCCAAGGTTTCATGAGGCGGACCGTCCTCCTGGACGATGGAGTCCGAGGTGATGGTTCCGATGAGTCCGCAGCGGGGCATGAGTCCTCATCCTATGCGAGGCGGCGATATTTTTCAAGGAACAGGCATCCCCATAAAATCTCCGCGCCCGCGGGTTCTGTCGAGCGGAGAAGCGTTCCGCGTCACCCCTCCTACGGCTCGATGATGCGATATTCGTAGAGGCACATCTCGTTGCTTAGTTCGAGAATGTAGAGGCGGTCCCGGAAAATCCTGATCCTGTCGGCGAAATGAGCGAGGGGAATCTTGCCCAGAAAGACGCCGGACAAATCGAAAACATGGATGACAAAGGCGTCGGTCTTGGCATCATCAGACGTTTTCAGGGTTTTCGTCGCCTCGAGCCCGGGTCCCTCCCCGAAGATGTGCATGATGAGCGGCTGCTCTTCGAAGGTCAATTGCCTGTCATAGCTCAGAACCCAAATCCGGCCGTGATCATCGACCTCGAGGGATTTGGAGACGAAATTCGCCTGGGGGATCTCCATCTCCCTCGGGCCGATGCGGCGCTTGACTTGCAAGACGGACTTTGAAATCTCGAAATTGAGAGGGCGGTCGATCACCAGCTCCAGGTTCCCTTCCGGATCGTACCTCTCGATCTTGTTCCGGGTCGAAAAAGCCAGGTATACCCGGCCTTGCCGGTCCACGGCGAACGCCGTCCGGTTGAAATAACGATATTCGTCATAATCGTCCCTCAGCTCCTGCCGCCCCATCGATCGGACCGTCGCCCCGGTTCCATCCATGACCCGAACAAGGCCGGGGATCGAGCCTGCGTCGTATGAGAGAGCTTTCGAGACGAGGAATTCTCCCGAGGGAAGCCGCTCGATTCCCCCCGTGATGTTGCCCAGGGACAGATTCGCCAATTCCTCTCCCTCGGGGGAAAGCACCTTGAGTCGATTCGTGGTCCGGTCCGTGATATACAAGCGCCCCTCATCGTCGACGGCCACACCGCCCATGATTTGAAATTCTCCGGGACCTTGGCCGTGCCGGCCGAAGGAAGTCAGCAGCGCCCCTTCGGGAGAATATTTGAGAACACGGGAATTTCCGGATTCCGTGATGTAGATGTTTCCTTCCGAATCCAGGCAGAGGTCGAAAGGCTTGAAGAATTCGCCGAACTTTCGGACGAAATCCAGCCGGAGACCCTTGCCGCCCCGCCATTTCGGGCCGGTGTTATGGACGTGCCTGACCCCGTCGACAACCTCGACGACAGCTGTCGACGTCTCGTTTTTCGGCGCCGTCGAGGCGCTGTTTTCCGCGGCCGGACCGGCGTTTTCTCCGCCGCCGCAGCCGAAAAAACACAACGGAAGCGCGAAGCAAGCAAGGATCGATTTAAAGCGCATTTTCTTCCTCTCGCGTGATGGATTTTCGATAAAAGACAAGTCTGAACCCGGGCGGTACCTCTCGATCATGAGCCGATGCGGACCAAAAAGTCGTACCGTCATGAATTCTCAGATCTCCCGGTCCTTGCCCCTTTTTGCCGAACTTTTCGAGGAGCGGCCGCGATCTTCATTTATCTGTAGGGGAACAAGGACTCTCGATCGAGGCCCCGGCCGAAGTCCGGGTCGGGGATGAGCGCTATCCGACCCTTCAGATAGGCGCCGGCCAGGTCGGCGACCGGGTTCTTCCCGGGGAAGGCCGAATTACGGGCGGAATAGACCGGGCGCGGCAAGCAGAAGCCACCGACCATGAGGAGGAAAAGGATCCCGTTTCTCATCTGTCATTAATACGCCCTTCGCAGTCCGAGTGTTTATCCCGAAGGGCGTCGAGGCCGGCGGCTTTGGGTCAGGTGTTTGGACGGGCCGTTCGGCGCGGCCTGAAAGGCCCGCCCGTCAGCGGCTTCCGTAACCTTTCAGGGCGGCTTCAATCAATCGGTAAGCCGCCTTCAGGGAAACCCCGTCCTTGTCTCGGTCGCCGGCCGGCAGCGAGGCGATCCCGATCGCCCGAGCCTTCGGGTGCCGGAACATTCTTTCGACGGCGACGGAGAGCTCGGCGCTTGTCGGACCGAGCGGCACTTTCAGGGAATGGCCGGCGACTTCGGCC
>JAFGEN010000067.1 GCA_016931595.1 Candidatus Aminicenantota bacterium
CGACCTGTCCCCGACACTTTACGCGAACCTAAGTTTTTTTAGACCCGCTCCCATTGGGGGACAGGGCTTCGACCTGTCCCCGACACATTGCGCGAAACTAAGTTTTCTTAGACTCGTTTTCGCTTGGGGACAGGGCTTCGACCTGTCCCCGTCTATCGGATTATTAGGGAGGAAACCGCCGGGGGAGTTGTCGGGCCGCCGGGGATTCCCGCCGTCACGTAGAGCGAATACTCTCCAGCGGGCAGGTCGCCGAGGGCGATTTCCAACCGGGCCACACGGGTCGGGCCCATCATCACCTGTTCGAGAACGGTCGCGGCCAGCTCCGTCCGCGGATCGCTTCCCGTGTGCTGGACCCAGGCCGTGAACTTGACATCGTCCTTGTCACCCGTATTGCCGCAGCGGACGGCGGCCTGAATTTTTGCCGTTCCCAGGGGCACAGCCCCGGTCCTGGGGAAATACTTCTGAGGGTCATAGTTATAGAACGCGCCGAGAGACAGCTCCGGCGTCGGGCTGGTCCCGTACAGGTTCCGGCCTTCTTCCAGGAGCAACAACGGGTCCGTCCACGGCCCGGAAACCTGGCCGATTTCAAAACGGGTCTGGCCCAGAGCCGTCCGGCCCGTTTCCATATTCCTGAGGATCAAACGTCCGTTGTAGAGCCCCGGCTCCTTGATCGGGAAAGCCAAGTGGAGGAATAGGCCTTCCCGGCCCGACGGCAGGTCGCCCAGATAGAACCGCTTCATGGCCACGCTGTTGCCCGCCGCGTTCGTCAGGTAGATGACCGCTTCGGTTTTTTTGCTCAGGTACGGACCCAGCGATTCGGCCGGAAGAGCGGCATATCCCGAGAAGAGATTGATTCCGTCGCCTCGGACCGGGACCGGGACGAAGTCGAACGTATCGACGACGGCCGACTGGGGATCCTCGGCCAGGACAACATCCAGGATCTGAAGGAGCTTTTCGAATTCCGACAATTCCTTGAACGGCTTGGGATTGTAATATCCCGGCTGGGACTGGACGGAAACGCCCCTCCGGTTCACCTTCACCTTGATCTTATGGTACTCGCCGTCGGCCGTGTCGTTCGTCGTATAGCCGAGGATGTAATAGGCCCCGGTCACGTTCTTCATATCGGTCACGGCGTCTTGAAGATTCATCGTGTTGTGATAGTACTTGCCGCCGGTCGTGGACGAGAACTGGCGGAGGGAATCGTCGCCCTTCGCGTCCCTCATGGTGTAAGCAGTCTCGTCATCCACCGCGACGCTGGCCTCGGAGTATGTCGGGGCCGTATTGAAGGAAAAGACCGGGCAATTGGCCGCCTCGAACTCCTCCAGCATCTCGGTGTAGGCGTCCCGGGCGGCCGGTTCGTCCATGTTGTCTTCATTTTGTCTGAGGTAGGCGGCCATGGAGTCCGCGTCGCCGAAGGTTTCCTGGATGGCGACATTCTGGACTTTCCGTCCGTAGAGAATGTTCCGGGGGACACCGTTGGAGAAATACAGGATGTTTTTGTTGCCGGGAATCTGGCGGAGGGTCCGGGCCAGGTTCTTCAGGGCGGCGGTGAAATTGATGACCTGGGTAACGGCGCCGGACTTCTGGTCGGAGGTCAGCGAAACCCGACTCTTGACCAGTTGCTCGAAAAAGGGGTCGGCGGCGATGGTCGCATCCTTGGTCCGGTCGGCGTTTTCGGCCAGGTCCATGTTCATCTGGACGATATAATAATCCATCAGGTTTTCGGCCCGTCCGGTGAGTTTCCTCAAGCCGAAGGCGTCGATGAGATCCCGGACTTTCTTATGATCGGTCGTCAGGTACTCGACGATCGACAAGCTCCGCTGGGCGGAACAGGTCACCAGACCGACTTCGTCGCCCGGCTGGAGAGCCGTATCGACGAAGTTGAGGGCGGCCTCCTTGGCCTTTTTCAGCCCGTTCGCATTCATATAAGCGAAATCGAAGACGAAGAAAAACTTTCGGGCCACGGGCCGGGCGTCCGGAACCGAGACGGACACGTCTTGCGTTCCTCCGCCGTAGTTATGTTTTTCAAGGTAGTCGATCTTGACGACCTTTCCGGCATCCCGGACCTCGAAATCGGCCGGAGTCAAGTCGAGAATCGGGTTACCCTTCCGGTCCGTGACCGCGACCTGAATCAATTTGGTCGTGACGTTGACCTCGACCTTGATCGGCTTCTGAGCCGCCTCCTGGGCCGAATGCGTCGCCGCCGACGCGATCATCAAGGAAAAAACCGCAAACGCAACGCAAAATCCTCTGCATGTTTTCATGTTTCCTCTCCCCTGTTATAATTCAACACCCAAATGAGCTGCAAGCCTCATGCCAACTTCCGACAGGGAACGGACCTGTCCCCATCGTCCCTCAAAAGGGACACCATCTCGGGGAATGTCCTTTCCGGGTGACGTCTTCTAAAGAGGGAAATTTCGGCCCGAAAGCAACCCTTGTCCGTCGGCATGGGGGTTAATATATATCCGATTCGGGAAAATATCAAAGCAAACGGCGAGGCAAGGATTCATCCGGCCAGGGGACCGGCTTTCCGGTCGCTTTTTCGACCGGCATCGACGCCCCGACCAATCGGAGATATCCCCCTCCCCCCCCCGGACCGCACGGGGATCATCCGACGGGGACCGTTATCTCCCGTAAAGCTCGATGGTCGCCCGGCGCGATGCGGACGCGATCTTGCGGTAGCGGAATATGACCTCGCGGACGCTTCGGGCCGACCCGGGAAGGTCGATGTAAAGGCGGTCGTTACCCGTATTGAGCCTTTGGCGGTTGGAGGCGTCGTAAGACGTGCCGTTGGTGAACACCACCCGGATGTCGTAAATCTCCACCGGGCTTGTTCGGACTCGGACCATCAGCTGGCGTATCGAGCCGTGCGAACGGGAAATGACAATCGTGTCCCGGTCCACGCCAAAATTCACATCCCGGCTGCCGAGACGAATCCAGCGGGCGGAATAGCCCGGGTCATAAGGGCCGGACGGCCCGCCGACCGGGACGGGAATGCAGGCGAAGAACAAAAGGACGGTGAGGACCAATCCGAGGGAACGGAGCAGCGTTTTTTCCTTCATGAGATCCTCCTTTCATATCTTGCTCCTTATATATCGGCCGGGACGTTCCTTGTCAAGGCGGGCGGGCTGCGTTACCATGCGGATGATGTTCTTCTTCATCGGCGGTCTCGGTCCGAAAACGATCGTCCTGGACGACCCGCCCCGACCATGTCCTTCTTGCGGGCGGACGTCATGCCGACTCACTCGGACCGATCACTATCTGAGCCTCTTCTTCATCCCGCTGTTCCGGGTCAAAAAAGGGGAACCGGTCCGGGCCTGCCGGGAATGCGGAGCGTTCTGCGGAGAAAACAGGGCAAATTCATTCCCCCCGGTTGACGGGGAACACCCCGCCGTCTGCCGGACATGCGGCCGCCCCCTCGAGCCGGATTACGTCTTCTGCCCGAAGTGCGGGTTTAAGGTCTAGTCCGCCTCTCCCGGCCGGCCTCATCCCATTGAAAAATTGATTACTTGGATTGGGTTTTCTGCGCCGCCCGCGAGACCCGGTCCAGGTGGTCGAGTTCATCCCGGGTCAGAACGAACGACATGGCCGCGGCATTGGCCGCGGCCTGGGCGGTTTTCGTCGCCCCGGGGATGACGACGACCGATTCGCCATGAAAACTGAACAGCCAGTTGAGGGCGACCTGGGCCGGCGTCGCCCGGCGCCGGTCCCCGATTTCCTTCAAGGCTTCGATCACCGGCCGGGTCTTCTCCAGGGCCGACCGGCGATAGAATCCCCGGTACTTGCGCGGTCCGGCCAGGACTTTGACCCGGGCCGGGTCGTCGTGAAACCGTCCGCTGAGAACGCCCTGGGAAAGTGGCGAATACGCGATGATCGTGATCCCAAGTTCGCGGGCTGCTTCTAAAACGCCGTTTTGTTCGATTCTCCGGTTGATCAGGCTGTAGGAGACCTGGTTGGAAACAAGCGGAAGACCCTTATCGGCCAGGATCCGGTGAGATTCCCTCATCCTCGCAGCCCCGAAATTCGAGACGCCGACAGAGCGAATCTTTCCCGACGCGACCAACCCGGCCATGGCTTCCATTTGGGCCCGGGTCGAGGAAAACGAGGCGGGATTATGGATCTGGTGGAGGTCGATCGTGTAGGGGGCGAGGCAGGCCAGTCGCTCATCGATCGTTCGGGTGAGGCTTCTCGCGGTCCGGAACACGGGCATCCATTTGGTCGCGACGATCAACTCGCCGGGCTTGCGTCCGGCCTTCTGAAGGACACGGGACAACTCCTTCTCCGATTCCCCGCCGCCATAGGCTTCGGCGGTATCGAACCAATTGACGCCCCCGTCAAGGGACGCAGCGATGATCCCCTCGATCTCGGCCGGGTGGAGCTTGGGCCAGTACTTGTTCCAACCGCGTCGCTGGCTGAACTGCCAGCAACCCAGTCCGACCGGCGAGACGCGCACATCCGACCGGCCCAGCGCGCGAAGCGGCAATGCCATCACGACCCTCCTTGAATGAAGCGGATCAACTTGTCCTTGTCTTCATCGGACAGCCAGTCATAACGGACACCCATGCCCTGGAACGGCTGCTGCCAGGCGACCCGGGCCTCTCCGATGACGGCCCCTTCCGCGCTCATTCCCGGAAGAACGAAGCGAAACACAATCAGAGCCCCGACAGGCAACGGGTTGATCGTATCGACGTAAAACCCCCCCGCAGACAAATCCGTGATCCGGCCGCTGAAAGTCATCCCTTCGTGGTCGAAGGTCACCTCCGTCAGGCACGCTGTTCGGGCTTCTCTTTTCTCCTCCGTCATCGGCCTCTCCATTTTCCAGTATACAAAATTCGGCCCGGTTTGTCTTGATTTGACTTCACCGCGGAAATGGGAAACAATTTCCGGTGGATTTCATGTTTCAATCCTCAACCCCCGGTCCGGAGAAAGCCTGCGGTGTTTTCCGCCCGGGCCGCCGTTTCCCGGCTTCATCGCTCACCAGGGCCGTCAAAATGAACCCGGGGAGGGGCAAGAGTCTCCGATGAGGCGGACCGGCCCGTTCCGAATCGGCGGCCGTCATATCCGGCTCCCCCTGTTCCTGCCCGACGGAACCATGGGCGTCGTCCGGAACCTCGACGCGGCCGACCTCCAAGCGGTCGGGACCGAGGCCGTCGTCGTCAATACCTATCACCTGATGAGTACGCCGGGGTCCGAGGTCCTGAAAAGCGCCGGAGGCCTGAAACGTCTGATGGGATTCGAAGGGCTGGTGGTTTCAGACAGCGGCGGGTGGCAGTGCTTTTCCCTGATCCATAGGGCCGGATCGCACGGGAAGATCACCGATGCCGGAGTGGTCTTTCGCCTCGGCGGCGGGAAGAACAAGCTGTTCACCCCCGAGATATCGGTCCGGGCCCAGTTCGACATCGGGTCAGACGTTCTTGTCTGCCTGGACGATTTCACCGACCCGGCGGCCGGGGAACGGCGGCTGAGGGAAAGTGTGGACCGGACGACGCTCTGGGCCCGGAAAAGCAGGAACGTCTTCGACCGGATTCTGGAGGAGAGGTCCGAAAGCGGCGGTCCGCGGCCACTGCTCCTGGCCGTGATCCAGGGCGGATTCGACCGCGAGGCCCGCAAGCGGAGCGCGGCGGAGCTTGTCGAACTGGGATTCGACGGCTATGGTTTCGGAGGTTACATCGTCGAAAACGGCCGGATCAATCTCGACTTGTCCGCTTATATCGCCGAGTTGATCCCCCGGGACAAGATCGGTTTCGCGCTCGGATTCGGCCGGCCCTGGGACATCGCCGCCCTCTGGGAGATGGGCTGGGAAATGTTCGACTGCACCCTCCCCACCCGGGACGCCCGGCACAAGCGGCTTTACGCGTTCCGGAACGATCCGCGCGGACTGAGCCTTGCCGCCCTGAAAGACCCGGGGAGTTATGAATATCTCTACTTGAGGAGAGAAAAACACGCCAAGGATTTCGACCCCATCAGCCGGCACTGCGATTGTCCGGCCTGCGCCCGATATTCCCGAAGCTATCTCTTCCACCTGTTCGACATCGGCGACGGCCTGGCCCTTCGCCTGGCCACGCTCCATAACTTGAGGACATACCAGCTTCTAATCGAGCGTCTCCGGACCCTCGGCGCCGCGTCTTCTTCGGCCGGGAAAAGGGAATGAACATCCCCGGGAAAACGATGGCCGGTGTGATGGAGGCGCCCATCCCGAAAATCATGGGGCCGGCCTCAGGAAGGCGGGATGTCCTGTCATTCGCCCAGGGCTTGCCCTGGTTCGGTCCTCCTTCGGCGGCCTTGACCCGGACACTCGAACGGCTTCGGAATGGGGAGGGCGACGGATACAGCGACGATTCCGGCCGGGGATCCCTGCGCGAGCTTGCGGCCTCGGACCTGCAGAAGCGGGGCCTGGCCGGAATAAAGCCCGCAAACATCCTCCTCACGCCCGGAGCCAACCAGGCCGTCTTTATCGCCCTGTCCGTCCTGGCCGATCCCGGCGATGAAGTCATTCTTTTCAGGCCCTATTACTTCAACAACCTGATGGCTCTCCAGATGCTGGGGTTGAAACCCGTCATCGTCGAG
>JAFGEN010000350.1 GCA_016931595.1 Candidatus Aminicenantota bacterium
CCAGGACGCCCAGAAGAAGCTCGGGCGCATCCCCTTTATCGAACTGGCTGTTGAGGATGACCAGGGCTTTTTCAATCTCACCGGCTTCCAGGGCGGCATTCAGCTCCCAGTTCTGAAAGCTTCTGGCCGACGAGAGGGCCGCCACGTCTTCCTCTTCCACCGTCGTCCGCGGGCCGAGGTATAGAGCCAGCTTCTCGACTTCGGAATCGATCCGGGCGATATCGCTTTCGGTGATGTCGAGGATTCGATTGACGGCATCGCCGGTCGCCCTCTTTCCAAGGGCGGAGAACCGCTCCTCGATGAGGGGCCGGAGGTCCTTATCCTTCAGGGGATAGAGGTCAACGATCCGGACGACGGAAGCCGGAAGAGCGAAAAAGGCTTTGCCCAAAGGCTTGGTCTTATGAACCGTCCCCTGGAACATGACCACAATCGTCGTCCGGGGTGATGGAGAGGCGAAATAATCTCCGAACGAGGCCGCCTCACCCGAAGACAGATTTTCCTGCCCGGCCCCTTTTCCTTCGACGGCCAGGATGCGCCAGGGGGAAAACATGAACGGGAGCGTCCGGGCCGCGTCCAGGACATCCCCGAAGCGCCGGTCGGCCAGGTTGAATGTCTCCACTTGGGCCGGCTCGCCCTGGTCGTTCTTGAGGGCCTCGCGAAGCTCTCGGACGAATTTCCGGGCCGGGAACATGTCGGCCCCGGAGAAGAGATATGCAGGAAGGACATCCTCCGGCCGGTTCGGGGGCTGAAAGGAAGACCCGGCCATCCCTCAGAACCCTTCGAGAATGGTCATGACCAGGTTCCGGGCGAAGAGTTGGGCGATCTCGCCCAGCTTTTCCGTCTCCTGGGACTCGAAATCCGTCCCCTGGGGGACCTGGTATTCGCCCTTATAGACGTAGGACGGATTGGCGAACATCTCCTCTTTCGTCCGCTGGTCCCGAAGCGTGATCGAGGCCGAGATCGTGATGGCGAACCGGTCGGCCGAGCCCTGGGCCGCCCCGGAATAGGCGATCGGGCTTGCGCTGAAGCCGGTCACGACGCCGTCCAGGACCGCATCGGCGGAAGCGGCATCCTGGACGATCTTGACCTTGCCCCGGGTAACGAATTCCCGAATGACCGCCTCGGTCAGCTTGAGGTCGAGCTCGAACCGGGTTGTGTTGTTCTTGAAAAGAGGGATGAAGACGGTCGTGATGTTGTTGTTGACGAGAAAGAGTCCTGAACCGCTCGTCGTATATCCGCAGGAGGAAGAGAACACGGCCAGGGCGGCGGTCAGAAGAACCAGGGCGGAGGAGGCTTTCATGATCATATTATACCTGCATTCTTCATAAAAATTTCCAAGAGGATGGACACCGGACCGCTCAAACAACGATGTTGACGATCTTCCCCTTGATGACGACGACCTTGCGGACGGTTGTTCCCTCGAGAAGTTGGCGGATCCGGGGCAGATCCAAGGCCGCGGTTTTCATCGCCTCCTCGGAGGTGTCGTGGGCCGTTTCGAACTTGTCCCGAACCTTGCCGTTGATTTCGACGACGACCACGGCCAGTTCCTCCCTGGCCAGCTCGGGGTCGAATTTCGGCCAGGGCGCCCGTAAGACCAGCGACTCGCGGCCCATCCCCCGCCACATCTCCTCCGAGATATGCGGCGTAAAGGGGGCCAGGGCCAGGATGAGGGTTTCCATAGCCTCGCCCAGGAGAACCCGGCCGTCGCCGGAACCGCGAAGGATGTCTTTTTCCTTCCGGACGGCATTGGCCAGCTCCATGATCGCCGAAACGGCGGTGTTCAAATGGAATCGCATCTCGATATCCTCGCCGACCTTGCGGATGGTCTGGTGGATCTTTTTCCGAAGGCGTGAGAACGCGGCCGGGTCGGGGGAGAAGGAAGCCGGGGCCTCGGCCTCGGTCCGCAACGGCTTGATCTCCTGATACAGCTGCCAAACCCGGCCGAGGAAACGGTAACATCCTTCGATCCCGTCCTCGTTCCAGGCAAATTCTTTCTCCGGAGGGGAGGCGAAGAGGATGAACAACCGAAGGGCGTCGGCCCCGTAATGCTCCAGCATCTCGTCGGGATCGACGACGTTGCCCTTGGACTTGGACATGGCCGTGCCGTCCTTGAGGACCATCCCCTGGGCCAGGTAATGGGGGAACGGCTCATCCAGGGTCGTGAGCCCCAAGTCGCGCAGAAGCTTGGTGAAAAACCGCGAATAGATCAGGTGGAGGATGGCATGCTCGACGCCCCCGATATAGAGGTCGACGGGCAGCCACTTGTCGGCCGCGGCCCGGGTAAACGGCAGGGCGCCGGTGTCGGGCGATGTATACCGGAAAAAGTACCAGGACGAGTCGACGAAGGTGTCCATCGTGTCGGTTTCACGCCGGGCCGGCCGGCCGCACTTGGGGCAGGCGACGTTGACGAATGACGCGATCTTCTCCAGAGGAGAGCCGGATTCGCCGGTGAACTCCGCCTTATACGGGATCTCGACGGGCAGGTCTTCGTAGGGCACCGGAACGATCCCGCAGGCCGGGCAATGAATCATCGGGATGGGCGTTCCCCAGTAGCGTTGGCGGGAGATGCCCCAGTCGCGAAGGCGGTAGGTTACCGCCGGCTCCCCAAAGCCGTTGCCGTTCGCCCAGGCGGCCATTTTTTTCGTCGCTTCATACGACGTCAGCCCAATATAAGGACCGCTGTTGACCAGCACACCGGCATCCTCGAAAAGCTCCGCGGCCGACTCCCGGGGAGAGGGTGAGCCGCCTTCGGGCACAACGACTTCGACGACCGGCAGGCCGTATTTTTTGGCGAAATCGAAATCGCGGCCGTCGTGGGCGGGGACGGCCATGATCGCCCCGGTCCCGTACTCCATCAGGACATAATTGGCCAGCCAGACCGGGACCGGTTTTCCGGTGAACGGATTGACGGCGGTTACACCCGTGTCGATGCCTTCCTTGTCCGCCTCGCCGATTTCCCGCTTGGCCCGGGCTGCGGCAACCGTCTTGGCCACCCATTGGCGGAGCCTCGCTTCCCGGGGTCCCCGAACCAATTCGTCCACCAGCGGGTGCTCCGGCGAGAGGACCAGGAAGGTCGCCCCGAAAATCGTGTCCAGGCGGGTGGTGAAAACCCGAATGGATTTCTTTATGGACGGGACTTCGAAGTTCAGGTAAGCCCCCTCGCTCCGGCCGATCCAGTTTTTCTGCATGGCCAGGACATGCTCGGGCCACTTGCCCAGCTGGGCATGGCCGGACAGCAGTTCTTCGGCGTAGTCGGTGATCTTGAGAACCCATTGCTCCATCTTCTTTTGTTCGACGCCCGAGGAGCAGCGCCAGCAGGCGCCGCCGGCGGCCTGCTCGTTGGCCAGGACGGTCCGGCAGGCGGGGCACCAGTTGACCCAGCTTTCCTTGCGGTAGGCCAGGCCGCGTTCATGCATTTTCAGGAAGATCCACTGGTTCCACTTGTAGTATTCGGGCAGGCAGGTATTGACCTCCCGGGACCAGTCGTAGGCAAAGCCCATTCGCTTGAGCTGGGCCTTCATGTGGGCGACGTTGTCCATGGTCCACTTTTGGGGATGAATGCCGGACTTGATGGCCGCATTCTCGGCCGGCATTCCCAGGGCGTCCCAGCCGATCGGATGGAGGACGTTGAAGCCCCGCATCATCTTGAACCGGGCGATGACGTCGCCGATCGAGTAGTTGCGGACGTGGCCCATATGAATGCGGCCGGATGGATAGGGATACATCTCGAGGGCATAATATTTCGGCCGGTCGGAATCGTCCGGAGCCCGAAAGGCGTTCGTCTCCTCCCATGTTTTCTGCCACCGGGCCTCGATGGCCGGAAAGTCGTAGGTGCGGTCTTCGTCCTGTCTCATAGTCGGTTTGTCCTTGTCCCTAAAAATCCGCGTTCAGTTTAGGGAGGGAGGGCGGAAAAGTCAAGAAAACACGGAGGTTTCCCTTGATTTATGGGCCATTTTCGAGTAATATTGCCTTTCGAATTCGGGGTTGCTCCGTTCCCGCATCTTCTTCCTTTCCGAAGTCTTTGCGAAATCCGGGGCAAGCCTGTATCTTGGTAAAGGGTAACGGCCATGGCCACGACAATTGAACGGATGCGCAATATCGGCATCAGCGCCCACATCGACAGCGGGAAAACCACCCTGTCCGAGCGGATCCTCTATTACAGCGGCAAGATTCACCGGATCCACGAGGTCAAGGGGAAGGACGGCGTCGGGGCGACGATGGACCACATGGAGCTCGAGCGGGAGCGGGGGATCACGATCACTTCGGCCGCGACCAACGTCGAATGGGCCGGCCACGCGATCAACATCATCGACACTCCCGGGCATGTCGACTTCACCATCGAGGTCGAACGGTCGCTTCGGGTCCTGGACGGGGCCGTCCTCGTCCTCTGCTCGGTGGGCGGCGTCCAATCCCAAACGATCACCGTCGACCGCCAGCTTCGCCGCTACGACGTCCCGCGCCTGGCCTTCATCAACAAGTGCGACCGGGTCGGAGCCAATCCCCTGAAAGTCCGGGACCAGCTCGAGGAGAAGCTCAAACACAACGCCGTGCTCATGCAGATCCCCCTCGGCCTGGAGGACCAGCACAAGGGCGTCGTCGACCTCGTGGCCATGAAGGCCCTCTACTTCGAAGGCGACGACGTCCGGACGGACGAAATCCCGGCCGACCTCCGGGAGGAGGCCGCCCGCAGGCGGAACGACCTCCTCGACGCCGCCTCGATGTTCTCCGACGAGCTGACCGAGGCCATTCTCGAGGACCGGATCACCGAGGACCTCATCCATGCCGCCGTCCGCCGGGGGACGATCGCCCGCAAACTCACCCCCGTCTTCATGGGTTCGGCTTACAAAAACAAAGGCGTCCAGGCCCTCTTGGACGGAGTCGTCCGCTATCTGCCCGACCCCAGCGAAGTGAAAAACGTCGCCATCGACCGGTCGGCCGAATCCGGCGCGTCGGCCGAAGTCGTCTTGGCCACCGACCCGGAGGCCCCGGCCGTCCTCCTGGCCTTCAAGCTCGAAGACGGGTCGTACGGCCAGTTGACCTACATCCGCGTCTACCAGGGCCGGGTCGCGAAAGGCACCGAGCTCCTGAACACCCGGTCGGGGCAGGAAATCAAGGTCGGCCGCCTCATTCGCATGCACGCCGACGACATGGAAGACATCACCGAGGCATCGGCCGGGGACATCGCCGCCCTGTTCGGCATCGACTGCGCCTCTGGTGACACATTCACCGACCCCTCCTTGAACTACTCCATGACCTCGATTTATGTCCCCGAGCCGGTCATATCCCTGGCCATCAAACCCAAGGACAAAAAAACGCTCGACCGGATGGCGAAGGCCTTGAATCGGTTCACCAAGGAAGACCCGACCTTCCGGACCTTCGTCGACCCGGAATCCCATGAAACGATCATCCAGGGCATGGGCGAGCTTCACCTGGACGTCTACGTCGAACGGATGAAGCGAGAGTATAACGCCGAGGTCGAGACCGGGATGCCGCAAGTCGCCTACCGGGAAGCCCTGACCAAGAAAGTCGAGTTCGACTACACCCATAAAAAGCAGACCGGCGGGGCCGGCCAGTATGGCCGGGTCATCGGCTACGTCGAGCCCATGGCCGAGGGAACATACGAATTCGTCAACGACGTCAAGGGCGGGCGCATTCCCCGGGAATTCATCCCGTCCTGCGACAAGGGCTTCAAGGCCGCGGTCAAAAAGGGCGACCTGATCGGCTTCCCGGTCACCGGGGTCCGCGTCGTCCTGAACGACGGCCAGTACCACGAGGTCGACTCCTCGGACAACGCCTTCCAGGCGGCCGCCATCGGCGCCTTCCGCCAAGTCTACGCCAAGGCCAAGCCCCAGATTCTCGAGCCGGTGATGAAGGTTTCGGTCGAAGGCCCGACGGAGTTTGCCGGGGCGGTCTTCGGCTCGATCAACCAGCGCCGGGGAATCATCGTCAGCTCGATCGAGGACGGGAGCTTCTCCCGGGTCGACGCCGAGGTCCCATTGAGCGAGATGTTCGGATATTCGATGCAGCTTCGCTCCCTGACCCAGGGCAAAGCGGAGTTTACGATGGAATTCCTCAAATACGGCCGGGTGCCCGCGGCCGTGAGCGAGGAACTCCAGAAACTGCACGCCGAGAAAAAAGCCCGCGAGTCCAAGTGAGGAGAGAACCGCCGATGATCAAGAAACACCTCATCACGCGCAGCCCCCTGCGGGTTTTCGAAGACGCCACGCACGGTGGTCCCGGGAAGGGAGCCGTGGCCGTTTTAGCCTCGCCGAAAGGCGTGGGCAAGACCGCCTGCCTCGTTCATATCGCCACGGACAAGCTCTTCCAGGGGAAATCGATCATCCACGTTTCCTACGCCAGCCGGGTCGATTACATCATCACCTGGTACGAGGACATCTTCAAGGAAATCGCGAAAAACCACCGCCTGCGGGACGCCGTGGCCGTCCACGACGAGATCATCAAGAACCGGGTCATTATGAATTTCAAGCAGGACGGAATGAAGACCGAGCAGGTCCTCCGGAGCCTCGAGGCCATGATCACCGGCGGCCGGTTCAACGCCGAGGCGGTTATCGTCGACGGCTATGACTTCGCCCTGGCCGAGCCGGACGACCTTCAACGGTTCAAGGATTTCGCCGGCCGGATGAATCTGGAGATCTGGTTCAGCGCCTCCCTCAGGGAAACGGGCGGAGACATGTTCGGGCCCGACGGCACCCCGGTCCTCCTCGCCGCCCATACCGGACAGATCGACGTCCTCGTCACCCTCGAGGCCAAGCCCGAGGCGGTCGAAATCCGGGTGGTCAAGGACCATGCCCATCCGCCGGCCGGAATTCTCCCGCTCAAACTCGACCCGAAGACCCTGCTGTTGATCGTCCAGGAAAAATAGCCCGGAGTCTTCGCCGAAGAACTTGCAAATCGGGCGGCCGGGCACTACTCTTGTCGGGATGAAGGCTCTTCTTCCCATGATGACCTGGATCCTCCTCGCCGCTTGGGGGCCGGTCCGTCCCGGCCAGGATTCCATCGTCCGCGATTACCGGGGCAGGGAATTCCGGACCGACCGGGCCCCGAAACGGGTCGTTTCCCTGGCCCCGAACATCACCGAGATCCTGTTCGCCCTGGGCGCGGGGGGACAGGTGGCCGCAGTCACCCGCTTCTGCGATTACCCGCCCGAAGCGGCCGAAAAAATCAGGATCGGCGGCTTCCTCGACCCGGACATCGAGCGGATTCGCGACGTTGCCCCGGATTTGATCGCGGCTTTCCGGGGAAATCCATTGGAAAAGATCGAGCGCCTGGACTCGTTAGGGCTGTCCGTCTTCGTCCTGGACATCGGGTACCGGCTCGAAGAGATACCGCCGCTTGTCGAGAAGATCGGTGCGGTCATAGGCCGGAATGCGGAGGCCGCAAGCCTGGCCCGCTCTTTGTCAGAACGTACGGCCCGGGTCGCTGCGTCTCTTTCGGGCCTCCGAAACAGGCCGCGCGTTTTCCTCAAACTCCAGGGCGAAGGTCTATGGACCTGCGGGCGGGAAAGCTACTTCACCGACCTGATCGATAAAGCCGGGGGCGTGAGCGTGACCTCGGGAATCGAAAAAAATTGGCTTGAATACGGCGCCGAGCGCCTCGTTCGGGACAATCCCGACGTATTCGTCATCCTCTCCCCGTCCGCCGTTGAATTCGAGCGGACGAAGGCCTGGCTGAAAAGCCGGCCGGGGATTCGGGAAACAACCGCCGTCAGGAACGGCCGAATCGTCAGACTGGACGAAAATCCGGCCAGCCGCTTCGGTCCGCGACTCATCGACTCGCTGGAGGACCTCGCCCGGCTTCTTCATCCGGATCGATTCAAATCGTTCCCCAAAAGCCCCGGAAGCGGCGATCTTTAACGGAATAATTTCGTATTCTCTTCTGTGGCCGGGGAGCGTGATACAATAATCCGACCGATGATCGCCTATTTCTTCGTCAAGGACGCCCGAACGGACCCGCGGTTGTTCTGTTCCGAGCCGCCCGGACCAATGCCGGCCAAATTTTCCAAGTCAAAGGAAATCTGGGAAGCGGCCAAGAAAAAACTCATGCTCCTTCCCGCCCGCACCCTCCGCCAGGAAGAAGCCCTGGCCAAAGCCCTTCGCATTCCCGAGTCCTCCGTAACCGTCCTCCACGGCGCGGCGGAGGAGAAACACATCAACCTCCGGTTTCTTTTTTTCCTGAATAAGCGTCGCTCCCAGCGCCTCCTTCTTCTGATCGGAGAGGGAATCCTGGCCCCGTTCACGGGGATCCTCGCTTTGCTTCCGGGGCCGAACATCGTGTTCTACGCCCTGGCCCTGGTCATGATCACCCACTGGCAATCGCTCCGTGGAATCCGAGCCCTGCTGGCCAAGAATCATGAATACCGGGTCGATCCGTTATTGACCGAATGGGAAACAGCCGTGGCCGAGGGCCGCGAGGCCGATTATCCGGGAATCCTCGACCGGATTGAAAAAGCCCACGGCCTCAAGGATTTAAGAAAAGTCCTCTGGAAGTAAAACCGCCGCGGCGCCGCGAGGGCATCCCGCCTGTCGCCATTGAATACATGAAGATATTATCATATAATAATGCCTCATGAAAAGAGGATGCGCCATGCCCGACATTTTACGAGTGTTCAGATCCCTGGCCGACCCGACCCGGTTGCGGATTGTCCGGCTGCTTCTCCAGGGAGACTTGTGCGTCTGCGAATTGATGTTCGTCTTGGATATGGCCCAATCGCGCGTCTCCCATCAGCTCCGGATCCTTCGAGACGCCGGCCTGGTCGAGGACGCCAGGGACGGCCAATGGATCATTTACCATATGCCGAAGAATATCCGGGCGACGATCGCCCCTCTTCTTGCTCTCTTCGGGGAGGACAATCAATCGACCGGCGCGGACCAGGCGGACCGCCGGCGCCTTTCCGCCTGTCTGAAGGAAGGGATTCGAAAGAAAAAATGCCTCCTGGTCAAATCCCTTAAACCGAGGGCTGAACGAACGCCGGCCTCGACAAGAAAACGGCCGGCCGGGATCAAGCCCCAAGGAGATCATCATGGAAATTAAAGTCTTGGGCATGGGCTGCGCCCGCTGCAGCGACCTCGAACAGAGGGCTCGCAAAGCCCTGGCCGAAATGGGACTCTCAACGGAAGTGGAAAAAGTCGACGACATCCAAAAAATCATGGCCTATAACATCATGGCCACTCCCGGGCTGGTCATCAATGGAACGGTCAAGGCCGCGGGGCGGATTCCATCTATCGAAGAAATCAAGAAATGGATCGCCGAAGCCGGCATAAGCAAGGAGCCGCGATGAGCGATCCTTCCCCGAAGCGGCTTTCGTTCTTGGATCGTTACCTGACGCTCTGGATCTTCGCGGCTATGGCCGTCGGCGTCGGCCTCGGCTATCTCGTCCCGGCCGTCGTGGGGTTCATTAATCAATTTCAATCCGGGACGACGAATATCCCGATTGCCATCGGCCTGATCCTGATGATGTACCCGCCCCTGGCCAAGGTCAAATACGAGGAGCTCGGAGACGTCTTCCGAAACGTCAAGGTCCTGTCCCTCTCGCTGATTCAGAACTGGATCATCGGACCGCTCCTGATGTTTGCATTAGCCGTGATCTTCCTCAGGAATTATCCCCATTACATGTACGGCCTGATTCTCATCGGCCTAGCCCGCTGCATCGCCATGGTCATCGTTTGGAACGAGCTGGCCAAGGGCGACACGGAATACGCCGCCGGTCTGGTGGCCTTTAATTCGATCTTCCAAGTGCTGTTTTTCTCCGTCTACGCCTACGTTTTTATCACCGTCCTTCCCGGTTGGATCGGGTTGAAAGGAACGGCCGTCAATATTACCATCGGTCAAATCGCCAAGAGCGTCTTCATCTACCTCGGCATCCCCTTTCTCGCCGGGATCATCACCCGGTTCACAATGCTGAAGCTCAAAGGAAAGACCTGGTACGAGACGAAGTTCATTCCGAGAATCAGCCCCATCACCCTGATCGCGCTTCTGTTCACGATCGTGGTCATGTTCTCGCTCAAGGGCGAATATATCGTCAAGATTCCGCTGGACGTCCTGCGGATCGCCGTTCCCCTGCTCCTTTATTTCGTCATCATGTTCCTTGTCTCTTTTTTCATGGGGCGGAAGATCGGGGCGGATTATTCGAAAACGGCCACCCTGTCCTTCACCGCGGCCAGCAACAATTTCGAGCTGGCCATCGCAGTGGCTGTGGCCGTCTTCGGGATCAACTCCGGCGAAGCGTTCGCCGCCGTTATCGGGCCGCTGATCGAGGTCCCGGTGATGATCGCTTTGGTCAACGTCGCCCTTCGGTTCCAGAAACAATATTTCGCCGGGAAAGCAGCCTCATAAGGCGGCGATCTTGGGAGAGGGAGGCCGCATCCTGATGAAGGAATTGAAAATATTCGCCGTTCTCCTGGCCGTTTTTCTTGCGGCTTATTTCATCCCCTTCGGCCGGCCCGCCGTCCAGAACGCGTTCAACGAAGCGTTCCTGATGCTTCAGGAATACGCCCGAATGCATGTTCTGTTCTGTCTCGTCCCGGCTTTCTTCATCGCCGGGGCGATCTCCGTCTTCGTCAAGAAGCAATCCGTCATCCGGTATCTCGGACCCAAGGCCAACAAGTTCGTCGCCTATTCGGTCGCCTCGGTCTCGGGAACCATTCTGGCGGTTTGCTCCTGCACGGTCCTTCCGCTTTTCGCCGGCATCTACACCCGGGGAGCAGGACTCGGACCGGCCACGGCGTTTCTCTATTCAGGGCCGGCGATCAACGTCCTGGCCATCGTAATGACGGCCCGGATTCTCGGCTGGCGGCTCGGCCTGGCCCGGATCATCGGAGCCGTCGTCTTTTCGGTCGTCATCGGCCTCATCATGCATTTTGTTTTCCAGAGAAAGCGGGAGAACACCGTTGAAGAAGCCGGCTTCGCCGCGGAAAACGGGGGCGAAGAAGAACGACCCCTTTGGAAAACGGCGCTTCACATCGGGGCGATGATCGGAATCCTGATTTTCCTCAATTGGGCCAAAAGCGACCCCGACGTCAAGGCCTGGTATTTTATCTTCCGCCAAAAATGGATTCTATCCGCGGTCTTCGCCGCGATTCTTGTCTGGATGACAGCCTCCTGGTTCAAAAAGGACGAGCTCAAAGAATGGCTGTCCTCGACCTGGACGTTTGCCAAGCAGATTCTTCCTCTGCTTTTAGGGGGAGTCATGGTCGCCGGTTTTCTTTTAGGGCGGCCCGGACACGAAGGCGTCATCCCCGGCGCGGCCATCGCCGGCCTGGTGGGCGGAAACGGCCTTTTCGCCAACCTGTTCGCCTCGCTCTCCGGAGCCCTGATGTACTTCGCCACTCTGACCGAAGTCCCCATTCTTCAGGGGCTTCTCGGCTCGGGCATGGGACAGGGGCCGGCTTTGGCCCTTCTGCTTGCCGGGCCCGCTCTCTCCCTTCCCAGCATGATCGTCATCGGAAAAATCATGGGAACGAAAAAAACCTTTGCCTATATCCTGCTCGTCGTCGTCATGGCGACGGTAACCGGATTGATTTTCGGAGCATTAACTGGAATCCGTTAACTCCTTATATTAATATTTATTGACAATTATTGACTATTATTGTATATTACAATCAGTTAAACTCCAAAAAGAAACGATCGACGGCGTTATAGCATTTAAAGGGAGTACCGCCCTTATGATGACCTCAAGTGAAAACATTCTGACCATCGAAGAACTTTCGATCTATCTGAAGATTTCAGTTTCGACGCTGTATAAACTCGCCAGGGAGGGGAAACTCCCGGCTAAAAAGGTCGGCCGACACTGGCGTTTTCACAAACGGGCCATCGATCAATGGATGGCGACTGAAAGACTCCCCTTATGAAACAAAAATTGGGAAATACTTCCCGCCGAAAGGACACCCGGCCTTCTTCTCCTGGAAATCGATCCAGGTTGAAGCCGGGAGTCCCGGCCGTTCCCCGCAAAGCGCCGGAGGGCAAAGGCTTTCCTGTTGTCGGAATCGGCGCGTCGGCCGGCGGCCTGGCCGCCTTCGAAGCCTTCTTTTCCGCCATGCCGGCCAAAACCGATCCGGATATGGCGTTTATCCTGGTTCAGCATCTGGCTCCGGACCACAAAAGCCTCCTCACCGACCTCATCCAGCGATATACCCGGATGAAGGTTCTCGAGGTCGTGGACGGGATAAAGGTCAAAGCCAATCACGCCTATATCATTCCCCCCAACCGGGATATGGCCTTCCTCAACGGCTCCCTCCAGTTGCTGGAACCGGCCGCTCCGCGGGGGCAACGCCTGCCCATCGATTTCTTCTTCCGCTCCCTGGCCCAGGATCAGCGCGAACGGGCCATCGGCGTCGTTCTTTCCGGGTCGGGCAGCGACGGCACCCAGGGCGTGCGGGCCATCAAGGGCGAAGGCGGCATGGTCATGGCCCAGGATCCCGCCTCCACGGAGCACGACAGCTGCCGCGGAACGCCATCGCCACCGGCCTGGTGGATTTTGTCCTCCCGCCGGCCGAGATGCCCGCCCGGCTCATCAACTTCGCCGCCCGCGCCTTGGGCCGCCCTCCCCATCCACCTTCCGCTCGGGCGCCGCGGGACGAGAGCGCCCTGAAGAAAATTTTCATCCTGCTGCGGGGCCAAACGAATCACGACTTTTCCCAGTATAAGCCGAGCACCATCCTTCGGCGCATCGAACGGCGCCTGGCCGTCCATCAGCTGGAAACGATGGACGAGTATGTCAAATACCTCCAGAAAACGCCCCGGGAAGTCAACGAACTCTTTCGTGACCTGTTGATCGGCGTGACCGGCTTTTTTCGCGACGCGGAGGCCTTCGCCGCCCTCGAGGAGACGGTCATTCCGAAGCTCTTCGCCGGCAAGCCCGCGGGCGCGCCGGTCCGTGTCTGGTCGCCGGGATGTTCCACCGGAGAGGAAGCCTATTCCCTGGCTATCCTGCTGGTTGAGCACATGGAAAAGATGAAGCGGAGTTTCAAGCTGCAGGTGTTCGCCTCCGATATCGACCCCTCGGCCGTCAACCAGGCCCGGGCCGGCGTGTATCCGGCCGGCATCTCCGCCGACATCTCGCAGGAACGGTTAGCCCGGTTTTTCACGGCTGCGCCCGAAATCAACTCCTATCGCGTCCATAAGGGCATCCGGGACATTCTGGTCTTTTCCGAGCAGGATGTCATCATGGATCCCCCGTTCTCCAAGCTCGACCTCATCAGCTGCCGCAACCTTCTCATCTACATGAGCGGGGTCCTTCAGAAAAAGCTGATCCCTCTGTTCCACTTCTCCCTGAATCCGGGAGGATATCTCTTTTTGGGCACGTCCGAGAGCGTGGGCGAATTCAACGAGCTGTTCGCCGTTCTGGACCGCAAGTCAAAGCTTTATCAGCGAAAAGAGGCGTTTCTTGTTCCCCAACGCCCGACTCAGGGCCGTTTTCTGCCCCACCGGACGGCCGAGGAAGTCTTCGAAGCCCAGGCATCGAGCCAAAACCCCGTTCCGGGAAAGCTGCGATTGCGAGAGCTGACCGAACAGGCGCTCCTTCAGGCGGTTTCCCCGGCCGGAGCGCTCGTCAACAACCGGGGCGACATCCTCTATCTCCACGGCCGCACCGGCCCTTACCTGGAGCTTGCCCCGGGCGAGGCCGGCGTCAACAACGTTCTCAAGATGGCCCGCGAAGGTTTGCGGCGCGATCTGTCCGAGGCTCTGCACGAAGCCGCGGCCGGGAACGGAACCGTCCGCCGTTATGGATTGGTCGTTAAGGCCGACGGGACATCCTCTTCCATCAACCTGACCGTTCGTCCCGTAGCGGCGGAACCGTCGGCCGCCGGCCGGACCGTCCCTCCCGAAGCCTCCGGTTCGTTCCTTTACCTGATTGTTTTCGAGGAAGCTCCGCCCGCGGCCCCGAAGCGGGCCCGGGGGACCGCCGCAATTCCTCCAAGCGGCAATCCGGAAGACAATCCGAGCATCACGGATCTCAAGCGGGAATTGCGGATCAAGGAGGAATCCCTTCAGGCGGCCAATGAAGAGCTGGAGACATCCAACGAGGAGCTGAAATCCTCCAACGAAGAGCTGCAGTC
>JAFGEN010000068.1 GCA_016931595.1 Candidatus Aminicenantota bacterium
ACGAAGCCGCCGACAGCGATCGGCGAAGGACGCGAGGACGGCAAACTCCGAAGGCGCGGAGGAACGAGGCCGGCCGCGGCCAACCCGGTGAAAAGCGGCATGAACGGCAGGACATAAAGAGGCGCGGCCAGGGGGGTCATGTACAAGACGGTAAACAGCATGATCGGCAGAAAGGCCAGGGCCAGCCAGCCCAGGACCCATCCGCGTTTCCGGAGGATTAAAAAGACAATCCCAGCCATCGCACAGAATCCGATGAAGACGGCGGCAAGCGGCGCTCCCCACGGATCCAGAAAATACCGGCCCAGCCGGTAATCCCACAGGCTGTTGAGACCGGGAGCCAGGAAGGTGTCGATCGTGGAGGTGTATCTGGTATGGGCCTGCATCACCCGGCGGTATTCGTCAAATCCCGTGGTCAAAACGACCGGAATATAGCAAAGAAGAGCGCCGAATAAGGCCAAACCGGCGGCCGTCACAACGGGCTTCCATTTGCGCCGGACGAGCCAGCCAAGGGATACGACGATCAAAACCGGCGCGGCGGCGAATAAAATCGTGACCCGAACGCCGAATCCGAGTCCCAAGGTCAAGCCGGCCGCGGCCAAGGCCCGGGGCGAAGCCCGGCCCATCATGGCCAGGGCTAAAACCAAGAGTCCCGCCGCAAGACCCGGCACGTCGCTTCGCGGCGCCCCGGAATAAATCGCGACCGGCGGGACGGCCAGCAGAAAGGCCGTTGCGGCCGAGGCGGTCCGCCGGTCCTCGAAAAGCTCCCGAAAAAATCGATAGGACGCGGCTCCCAGGATAAAGGCGAAGAGGAGGCCGACCAGGCAGAGGGCGGTTTTGTCGTCAACGCCCAGAAGGAGAGCGGCACGGCCGAGGAAGATGTAAAGAGGGAATCCCGGCGGATGCGGGCTGTGGGTGGGGATATCGTAATCGTGCAGTCCCCGGGCAAAGAGGACTTCATCCCATTCCCAGAGGGAAGCGGGAACGGACCACAGGCCGATTAAAAGAGCGGCGAACCCGAAGACGAGGGTCAGGCGGAAATCGCGAGCCCGCGCATGATTTTCCTCGAGCATAGGCGGATTATACAATCAATCCGGGAGTTTCGGGAAACGAACGGACCCGTTTTCCCGACAAGGACTGATTCACGTTCCGGCATACTCCGCAATCGCCGTCTTGACTTTTTCGACCGGAAGATACGTGATCCGGGAAATGTCCTCGAGGAGGAGCCCCTCGAGCGACAGGCGGTACGCCGTGTGCTCGAGACGCTCCCCGACCTCGACAATGTTCCGATCGTAATCGTAAAACCGCAGGACCTTCTGCCGCCAGGGTTGTTCTTCAAGATCGTGGACGAATTCGAACCCGGCGGCGCGAAGCTCCCCGTCCAGCGCCTCCAGATCGTCATCCTCAAAATACAGCTCGAAGGCGTTGGATCCCGGAACGATGGGCCTGCCGCCGATCAAGGCCTTGTAATGGTCCCGCTCGTGGAGGGCGAACCCTCCTTCAAAGGCGATATTCTCGCCGAAATCGGCCGCAACCTTCTGCTTGAGAACGGACTCGTAGAGATGCCGCGACTTTGCCACATCTTCGACGACGATGAGGGAACAGATGTACTTCATAGCCTGCATTATCGCATAATCCGCCCGATGTTTTGACGGGGCGATTGACAGCCCCCGGGGCCGGACGATACATTAGAGACATGCCCAAGGAAGGACCGCTCCAAGGAACGCCGGCCGAGACACCGTTTCCCCGTCTCCTCGTCGACATCTGGCGTCAGGAGCGGACCGGAAGGCTCCTCGTCCGGAGCGAAAAGGGCGAGCGGTCCTTCTACTTCGACAAGGGCCGGCTTCTCGTCGCCCAGGACGAACCCGAGGGCGAGGCTTTCCTGGCCGCCCTGATGCGGAAGAAAGTCCTGACCGAGGAGCAGGCCGCCCGGGCCGTCCGTCTGGCCGAAGCCCGGAAGATCACCGTCCTCAAAGCCCTGAGCGAACTCGACCTGATGTCCCCCATTCCGCTCTGGAGCCTGGCCGAATCATTTTTCGTCCGAAGGCTGTATGCCCTCTTCGACCTGGAGGATGGGACGTATGATTTCGACGCGGAAGGCGTCCTCCCCGCCGGACGGCGCCTCGGGCTGCTCCAGACGCCCGACCTGATTTTGGAAGGGATCCGGCAGATGCACAACGAGGGTCTGATCGTCCGCTCCCTTCCGGGCGAGGAAGAAGCCATCCGGACCTCGGCCCCGTATTTCCTCCCCCTCCTCAAGTTCGAGGCTCCCGAGCGCTACGCTCTCCAGCTTCTGAACGGCGCCTGCTCGATCCGGCGATTCCAGGAATGGAGCGAGCTCGGGGAGCGCGAGAACAGGAAAATCCTCTTCGCCTTCCGCTGCCTTGGCATCCTTTCGCCGGCCGAATCGAAGACCGCGGACCTCGGCCCCCAGGCCTCGCCCGGCCTCGAACAAGGCCGGGTCCTCGAGGCCCTCAACGAGAAGTGCGCCTTTATCTTCAAATTCGTTTCCAAGGAGATCGGCCCGGTCGCCGCGTCCGTCCTGAACAGGGCCCTGGACGAAGTCCGGCCGTCGCTGGGCCCGATGTTCCAGAAGATGGCCATCCAATTCGACGGCCGTGTCGAAGTCGACGCCGCTCTCCGGCTGAGCGCCGAACACCTGCCCGAGGAGGTCTTCCGGACGATCGTCCAGGGCTATGACGAGATTCTCACGGCCGAGGTGCTGGCGGTCAGGAAAACGCTGGGCCCGGCCCAGGAGACCGCGCTCGTCCGGAGCCTGGAAAAGATCGGATGCGCCTGAGCCGAAAACAGGTCCTTGCCCTTCTCATCCTCATGACCCTCATCGTCGCCTTCCTGATGATCCGCCTTGTCATCCTCTGAGCCCCGCCTCGTTTTCATTGTCGGCCCGACCGGGGTCGGAAAAACCGCCGTCGCTCTCCGCCTGGCCGAAATCCTGGGCGGCGAGATCATCAGTTGCGATTCCATGCAGGTGTACCGCGGCTTCGACATCGGCACGGACAAGCCGACCCGGCAGGAACAAGCCCGCGTTCCCCATCACCTCGTCGACATCGTCGAGGCCGGGACCCAGTTCAATGCCGCCGACTTCGCCGCCCAGGCCGTCGCAGCGATTTCTCAAATCCGCAACCGGAGCCGTCGGCCGTTCGTCGTCGGCGGGACGGGGCTGTATTTTAAAGCCCTGGAGGACGGCCTGTTCCCCGGTCCGGGGCGCGACGAAGCCGTCCGCCGGGCCCTGGACGAGGAGGCACGCCGTCTGGGCTCCGAAGCTCTCTGGGAGAGGCTGGCCCGGATCGATCCCGTCTATGCCGCCAAGACCGGCCGCCGCGACCGAGTAAGGATCGTCCGGGCCCTCGAAGTCCAAACCCTCACCGGACGGCCGTTCTCGGATCATTTCAAGGCCACAGAGAGTCCGCTTTCGGGCGAACGGCCGGTGAAAATCGGCCTCGAACGGCCGCGGGCGGAACTTTACCGGCGGATCGAGGAGAGGGTCGACCGGATGTTCGCGGGAGGCCTGGTCGAGGAGACGCGGAATCTCCTGGCCCGGGGTGTCCCGGACACCGCCCCTCCCTTCAAGGCCTTCGGCTACAAGCATGTCCTCCTGTTTCTCCGCGGCCGGATCGGACTCGATGAAGCCGCGGACCTCGCCAAAATCGACACCCGACACTACGCAAAGCGCCAACTGACCTGGTTCCGTAAAATGCCCGGAGTCCGGTGGATCGACCCCGGCGAAACCGACCCTCTCCCGTTCCTGTCCGAAGCCCGGAAGGAAACCTGAACCGCCCATGGACCGGACGATTCTCGTTCACCTGGCTTGCGGGCCGAAAAAACAGACGGAAGCGGCCGAATCCATGGCCGAGCTGGAGGGATTGGCCAAGGCGGCCGGGGCCGGGATCGTCCGAAAAATCTTCCAGACGAGGCCGGCCGCCGACGCCCGAACCTTCATCGGCCCGGGCAAGGTGGAGGAGCTGAAATCCCTCGGGGTCGAAGCAAACGCCGACCTGTTCGTCTTCGACCAGGACTTGAAACCTTCCCAGCAACGGAACCTGGAGGACGGCCTCGAAACCCGGGTGATCGACCGGACCCAGCTCATTCTCGACATCTTCGCCCGGCGGGCCCGGACCAACGAGGGCAAGCTCCAGGTCGAACTGGCCCAGCTCTCCTACCTCCTGCCCCGGCTTTCGGGAAAGGGCAAGGCTTTGTCCCGCCTCGGCGGCGGCATCGGAACCCGGGGGCCGGGCGAAACAAAGCTGGAAACCGACCGGCGCCGGATCGAAGCCCGGATCGTCAAAATCAAGCATGAACTCCAGGCGGTGGCCAAGCGCCGGGCCGGCCAGCGCCGCAGCCGCAGGAAAAGCCTCGTGCCCGCCGTCGCCCTGGTCGGATATACGAGCGTCGGGAAGTCGACCCTTTTCAATCGCCTGGCCGGGGAAACGGCCTTCACATCGCCTCAGCTTTTCGCCACCCTGGATCCGCTTGTCCGGCGGACGTCGCTCCCCGACGGCCTGCCGTATTTTGTGAGCGACACCGTCGGGTTCGTCAAGCGGCTTCCCCCCTCTCTCCTCTCTTCCTTCAAAGCCACCCTCGAGGAGGTCCTCGAGGCCGACCTGATCCTCCACGTCGTCGACCTCGCAGCGGCCGACGCCGAAGCCCAGGCCGCGGCGGTGGAAAAAACCCTGGCCGAAATCGGAGCCGGCGGAATTCCGTCCCTCCGGGTTTACAATAAAATCGACCTCCTCCCCGACCGGGCCGCCCTCCTCCTCCGGAATGACTTCATGGACGGCGAAGCGGCGGTTTCGGCAGCGACGGGAGAAGGGCTTGCGGCCCTGAAAAACCGCATCCGCTCTTTACTTTTCCGCGACCTCCGGTTATTTTATATCCGCATCCCCCACGGGCGGGAGGATGTCTGGGCTTCGCTTCCAAAACGGGGGCTGGTCTTGCAAAGGAGAGAGAGCGCGGATTATCATGAAGCCCGAATCATGGCCGATCCCGCGCGGATGCTCGATTTGACGGCCTACCTCGTCCCAGGAGAACCGACGTGATCAAGAAAACGGCCGGAATGCTGATTGCCGTCCTGGCGGCCGCCGCGTGCGCGACGATGGCCCCGCCCGTCACTCCGACGATTTACCTGGAACATCCGCCCGGAGCCGTCACCGCCGGGCTGTCCCT
>JAFGEN010000069.1 GCA_016931595.1 Candidatus Aminicenantota bacterium
CAGGTTGGCGGCGGCGGCCAGCAGAAGGCCCAGCCCCCAGGCGATCCGCTCGGCCGCGGGGAGGCCGGCCTCGCGCGCGCCGAAGGAGGGCTTCAGCCGCCGTCCGAACCCGCCGAAGAGAAGGCCCAGGGCGAACGCAATGAACAGGGCCGTGATTCCGGCCTGGGTCATGTAATGGCTCATAAACCCTTCGACCCGCTCGACATCGGTCGTTAGCCGGCCGAAGATGGAATAAACGCCGTTGACCGAGGCCGAAACGAGGGCCGCCCCGAGAACAAGACCCAGATCCGCCTTCCGCCGGACGGCGGAAAGCGTAACCGGGACGGCGAGAATGAGCAGAAGTTCCCGCGAATCCCAGAAGCTCATCCGCGGATTGACCGAGACGGCCGAGGACACCAGGGAGAGGGCGGCGTAGACGGCCAGGGCCCAAAAAAAGACCGGGACGTCGAATCGGCGCTTTTTTCGAATGAGGAGAATCAGCCAAGCGGCCAGGGCGACGGCCATGAATCCCTGGGTCAGGCTGATCGAAATCTGGGAGAACAGAAGCGAAGCGGAAAGCGAGCAGACCAGGACCGTGTCGGCGGCCGGCCGGCCGGCGAACAGACGGCTGAAAAAGGTTTTCATCGGCGTTCAGTATAGCATTTATCCCGCCCGAGTTAGAACCGATCGGACGCCTCCCGGGCGGCCCGGTTGATGAGCTCGAGGCGGCTTCGAACCCCGGTTTTTCTGTAAATCCTCTGGATATGGGTCTTGACCGTTTCCACCGAGATGAACAGGGCCGCCTCGATTTCCTTGTTCGTCCTTCCCTGAAGGACGAGCCGAAGGACATCCACTTCCCGCGGCGAAAGGGAATACTTGGAGGCCAGGGGAGCAAGGTCCGTCATCGCCTCCACATGAAGAGAGCGCTTGGCCCTTGTTCGTTTCCCGGATGAAAGAAGCCAGGCCAAGGCGGCAATCCCCATGAGAGCCGGGAGCGGCCACAGGCGCCGGAAGCCGGACCGGACCCTGACGATCAACCGGGCGCCCTCCATGTTCCAGACGCCGTCGGAATTGGAGGCGAATACGCGGACGATGTGCCGTCCGGGGGGAAGCTCGGGAAGAACGATTTCCCGGCTGACGGCCAGGTAATTCAGTCGAGGGCCGCCGCCTTCCAGGACCCAGGCATATTGGTTTTTCGTCGGGTCGGCCAGACTCAGCGAGACCGGCTCGATTCGAAGCGGGAAATCCCTCCGCTCGACGGCGACCTGAAGGAGGCTTGCGCCCGGATCCTCTCGAAACAGACGGTTATCCCGGCCTCGGACCGAAACCACGGCCACGCGAGGCGGCAGAGGCGCTTCCCGGAACTCCCCGGGGTCGAAATAGGTGAGCCCGCCGTACCCTCCGAAAAACATCTCGCCGTCGGCCGCCCGTCGGCAGGCGGAGGGATTGAAATCGAGACTGTGCAGGCCGCTTCCCAGGGAATAATAGGCGAACCGGAGCCGGTCCGGTTCGCCGCGCAATAATCCGAGACCCTCCACGCCGATCCAGAGATAACCCCGGTCGTCTCCGCATATGCCCTGGATCGGATGGGGCTGGAGCTGGAAGGCCCGGTTCACCGCCAGAAGAGAGTCGTCTTCCTCCCGGTAACGGAAAAGGCCCAGCCGTGTTCCCAGCCAGACGTCCCCGCCGGCGGAGACGTGAATCGTCCGGATCCCGGCCGTCCCGGACTCCGGTTCAAAGTCGTCGCCGTTCAGAATCCGGCGGAACCGGCCGGAGGACGGGTCCAGGAGGTCCAGCCCGTTTTCCAGGGCGATCCATACCCGTCCGTCGGGTCCGGCTTCCAAAGCAGCGATCGGGCCGCCCGCCGGCCCATCCTGCTCTCCGGGGTCAGTCCGGAAAACGTCCCGCAATCGTCCGTTCGCCTCTATGCCGATGACCCCGGCGTCGCGGATTCCCGCCCAGACGATCCCCCGGAGGCCGGCCGAAAAGCCGATGATTTCTCCCTTTCCGGCGAACGGCCGGGAGGCGTCGAGCGGGACGAACAACCCGGAGGCGATGTTCAGTTCCAACAGCCGTCCGGTTGAAGTGCCGAGCCAAATCCGGCCGGGGCCGGGACAGTGGAGGCCGGAAACGAATTCGCCCGGTCGGCCTTCCGGAAGCCGGACGTGACGCAGTGTCCCCGTCTCCCGATCCCATCGGGAGAGCCGGCCGTCGCGGCAACCGATCCAGACGGCTTCGGAGGCGTCCTTGGCGACCGAGACGATGTCGGCTGTGCCCGCCCCTTCTTCCGACCGGATTTGAAGATTCTCGAACTTGTGCTTGCCCGGGACATGCTTGGCCAGGCCCGAGGAGGACCCGACCCAGAGAATGCCTTCCGGGTCTCCCCGGAGGTGAAGGATCCGTCCGCCGATGAGTGAGCCCGGCTCATCGGGATCATGGCGGAATATCCGATGAGACCCGTCCCCGGCCGGGACGAAAACGAGCAAGCCGTTCTCGGTTCCCAGCCAGAGGCCGCCATCGCCGGTCCGTTGGAAGGCCCGGACGGTGTCCCCTTCGGCTATGCCAAAAGCGGCCTTGGGCCGGAAGTCGAGAATTTTCCAGGAGCCTTCGACCCGCCCAAGAGACAGGATCCCCCCGGCGCCGGCCGCCAGGAAGCCGCCCTTTCCGTCGTCCTCGAGAGAGACGATCGCCCCGGCGGGAGGATCCTCCCCGTTTTCAAAACGGAAGGGCGCGCCTTTGCCCGTTTCGAGGTCGAATCGGAGCAGTCCCTCCCCGCCCGCCGCAAGCCAAATGGACCCGTCGTCTCCCGCCCGGATGGATCCGATTCCGGCCGGTTCTTTACCCTGTTCTGTTTCCCCGGCTGTCCGGATGAGTGTGAGTCCGTCGCCGGCCCGGTCGAGACGCCAGATGTCTCCCCGCGACGTTCCGGCCCAGATTCTTCCCCGTTCGTCTTCAAACAGGGCCGTGATTGCGGCTTCGGCCGGAACCGTCCTCCCGGGGGGGCTGAAGCGGGTGAAGTTCCCTTTCCCGGGATCGAACCGGTTCAAGGCCCCGCCCGTCGTCCCGGCCCAAAGGCGCCCGGCCCGGTCGCAAAGAAGGGACCGGACCTCGTTTCGGTCGAGGCTCCCCGGGTTCCCGGCCTCGGAGCGATAAACCCGGTAATGGATTCCATCCGTCCGGATGAGACCGCGGTCGGTCGCCAGCCAGAGAAATCCGTCCCGGTCCCGAAGGCTGTCGAAAACGGGGCCGCTCAAACGTCCGTCCGGGTCCATCACCCGTTCAAACGGC
>JAFGEN010000070.1 GCA_016931595.1 Candidatus Aminicenantota bacterium
GGACGGCACACCGGGCTACATCCATTCGTTCACCGTCGCCGAAGTCGCCCGCGGACAGGCCCCTCCGGCCGCGCCCGAGGCCGAAAAACCCGTTGAAATCCCCCCCGTTGCGGAAACAAAGCCGGAGACATTCGTGAAGAAGACGGAGGAAGCCGTCGTTCCGCCGGTGATTGCAAAGCCGGCGGCTCCGGCCCCGACGCCCTCGAAACCGGCCGTTGCGGCCCGCCTGCCGGGCAAACCGCGGGATTCCTTTTCGATGGTCCTCGCCCGGGCCGGGTATTTCGTCGCCGCCGACCCGGCTTATACGGACGTTTATCAAAACGGGCCGGTCTACGGCGGCGAGCTCCGGATCGGTGGAAAGAAACTCGCCGGCTGGCTTGACGGGACATACAGGGCCGAAACCGGAGAGTTGACTTATACGAAGGAAAAAACCGAGGTCAGCGTTCTGACCGTCCAGGCCGGCCTTCTCTACCGCTTTGCGGCCGGAACGCTCAATCCCTACGCGGGGGCCGGCATCGGTTATTTCATGTTCAAGGAAAAGAACGAGGCCATCGGCCGGGCCGAGAAGAACCAAGCCGGATTCTGCCTGCTCGGGGGCGTTTCCTGGACCCCCGGAGGAGGCTTCGTCGTCGACGCCCGGCTGAAATACGAATTCTGCAAAATGAAACCGGCCGATTTCGACATCGAACTCGGCGGCCTCACCGCCGGGCTGGGCCTCGGGTTCCGGTTCTGATCGGTTATTTTTTATAGAGCACTTTCCCGCCGACGATCGTGTAGGCGACCTCGGCTGACGGGATCTCATCCTCAGGACAGGTCATAATGTCCTTGGTCAGGACCGTCACATCGGCCAGTTTTCCGACGGAAAGCGACCCCTTGATATTCTCCTCGAACGCGGCGAACGCGGCATTCAAGGTATACGACTTGAGGGCCTCCTCCCGGGTCATCGCCTGGGCGGGGAAAAAGGCCGTCCCGTCCTTCATCTTCCGGGCCACCGAGGAATAAAACCCCGGAATGGCGTCGACCGGCTCGACCGGGGCGTCGGTCCCGTTGGAAATCACCGCGCCGGTGTCGATCAGCGTCCGCCACATGTAAGCCCCTTCCTCGGCCCGCTTGGGTCCGAGCCGCTTGAGAACCCAGGGGCCGTCCGAGGTGCAGTGGACGGCCTGCATCGAGGCGATCACCCCGAGTTTTCCGAAGCGGGGGGTGTCGGCCGGATGGAGATGCTGGGCGTGTTCGATCCGCCAGCGGAGGTCTTTTTTGTCCGGATGGGAGGCAAAGGCGGCCTCGTAAATGTCGAGCGTTTCCCGATTGGCCCGGTCGCCGATGGCATGGGTGGAGAGCTGGAAGCCGTTCTCGATGGCCACCCGGGCCGTCTCTTTCATGACCTCGATCGATTCGGTATTCAACCCGGTCGAAGTCGCCAGGTCCTCGTAGGGCTCGAGCAGCCAGGCTCCGCGGGGGCCGAGGGCCCCGTCGATCAGGCGCTTGATGGTATGAACGCTCATGTGGTCGGCCCCGTACCCGGACATTTTCCATGCGGCCGCGTTCTCCTCGATCCGCTTGGCGCTCTCGCTCAGCATGACGTTGATCCGGACGCCGAGCTTGCCCTCGTCGATCATCCTCTTATAGAGCTCGACCGTGCTCCAACCGACGCCCGCGTCGCCGACGCTGGTGAGACCCTTGGAAAGGCATTCCCGGTCGGCCAGTTCCACGACCTTCCGGTTTTCCGCCTCCCGCTCCTCGGCCGTCCGCTGCTGGTAGGCCCGGGATATCCCGAAGCGGACCAGTCCCTGGGCCGTCTCGAGGAACGCCCCGATCGGCCGGCCCTTGGCGTCCTTGATGATCTCGCCGCCGGCCGGGTCGGGCGTTTTGGCCGTAATCTTGGAGAGTTCCATGGCCTTGGCGTTGGCCAGAGAGGAATGGCCGCTGGCGTGGGTCAGGATCACCGGGTTGTCCGGAGATACGGCGCTCAGGGCGTTATGGACGGGCATCCCGTTGACGTTGGGCTCGGGAACCTTGTCCCACTTTTCCTGGTGCCAGCCGCGGCCGGTGATGGGGATCCCGGGCTCCGTTGATTTTACCGCTTCAGCGACCATGGCCACGATCTCGTCCCAGTTTTTGACCTTTGTCAGGTCCAGGGAGAGCTTCGACTGGCCGACGCTCATGAAATGAAGATGGGAATCGATCCAGCCGGGCGTGGCCAGCTTTCCTTCGAGGTCGATCACTTCGGTCTCGGGCCCGATGTACCGGGCGATTTCTTTGGCCGTTCCGACGGCCACGATCTTGTCGCCGCGGGCGGCCAGGGCCTGGGCTTCGGGGACGGCCGGGTCCATCGTGACAAACTTGCCGTTGGTCAAAACGAACGTCGCCGGCTCCGGCTTGGGAGCGCAGGCGGTTCCGGCCAGGACGGCGGCGGCCAGGACGATAAAGGCGATCTTCTTGAAAGCGTTCATGGAGCATGCCCTCCTTCGGGATTTCGGCCCCTATTGTGTTCCAAGAAACGGGGGGGATGCAAGGAAAATATGGATGCCGAATAGCGGCCGCCGGTAAAAACTGATACACTGACAAAAGAGGAAAATTCCGGCTGATGTTCGCCTTTCATGTTTCCCGGACCGCCCGCGACGCTTACGGCTTCGACGAATCGTTCTTTGTCTATGACGGGAGGGCGGTATTCGCCGACTTCCAGGCAGTCCGGCGGTTCGCCCACCGCCTGAACACCCAGCGCCCCAGGTCCCTGGCTGTAGCGGCCGGCGACATCAACGCCCTCGGCCTGATCGACGAATTCCGTCACGCCGTCTTCCACGCCTACCGGAAGGAAAAACACCCGGGCGTTCTTCGGGACGCCCTGGCGGCCCTGGCCGCGGAAATCGGCCCGGACGTCCTCGAGGAGACCCTCCGCCGCTTTCTCCGCGACTTCCCCCCGGTCGCCGTCTATAAAGGATTGGTCACCATCCCCGAGTATCTCGAGGCGACGACCCTGCTCCCCCACCGGGAAACGGCCCTGGAAGAGATGCTGATGCTCCGCCTGACCAATCTCAACCCCGCCGCTCTTCCGCTCCGGGAGCTTTTCGACGACGAACCGCTGGCCCGGGCAACCGCCTACCTTCGCCTCCTCGACCAATTGAAGGTCTTTTTCGATTCCCAACCCGCCTTCGGTCCCGGTCAAAAAAACCTCATCGACCTTTTAGCCGCGCCCGCGGCCGTCTCCCCTCATTCGCTCAAGGGCCAGCTCAATTATATCCTTGCCCATTGGGCTCCCCTCCTGGGCGGAAAACTCCCCCGGATCATCAGCGGGCTGGACCTCCTTCGGGAAGAGGAGAGGCCGTCCTTCGGCGGGCCGGGCCCGGCCCATGTCCCGGCCCTCGGCCCCGGAGCCCAGGCAGCTTCCCTGGCCCTGTTCGGCGCGGAATCCGGTCCGGGCGCTTCGGCCTTCGCCGGTCCCCGGCCGCCGGATCCCGAACCCGAGAGATTCAGCCCCGACCTGGCCTGGATGCCGAATCTCGTCCTCATCGCGAAAAACATCCATGTCTGGCTCGACCAGCTGTCCCGAAAATATGGCCGGCTTCTCCGGCGTCTCGACGACATCCCCGACGATGAACTGGACTTCCTTCAGGAAGCGGGAATCACCGGACTGTGGCTGATCGGAGTCTGGGAACGAAGCCGCGCGTCGCAGCGGATCAAGCAATTGACCGGAAACCCGGAAGCCGAGGCTTCCGCCTATTCGCTCTACGATTACGCCATCGCCTCGGACCTGGGCGGCGAGCCGGCCCTGGCTGATCTCCGCGAGCGGGCGGTCCGCCGGGGCATCCGCCTGGCTTCCGACATGGTTCCCAACCATATGGGCATTGATTCCCGCTGGGTCGTCGATCATCCCGACTGGTTCATCGGCCTCGAGGAGCCGCCCTACCCGGCCTACCGCTTCACCGGTCCGGACCTGTCGTCCGACGACCGGGTCGCTATCCGGATCGAAGACCGCTACTACGACCGGACGGACGCGGCCGTGGTCTTCGAACGGCGGGACAAATGGACCGGCGGCGTCCGCTACGTCTACCATGGAAACGACGGGACGAGCTTCCCCTGGAACGATACGGCCCAACTGGATTATCTCAAGCCCGAGGTCCGCGAGGCCGTGATCCGGACCATCCTCCACGTGGCCCGGCTGTTTCCGGTCATCCGCTTCGACGCGGCCATGACCCTGGCCCGCCGCCACCTCCAGCGGCTCTGGTATCCGGAGCCGGGAGCGGGCGGGGCCATCCCCTCCAGGTCCGAACACACCCTCAGCCGGGAGGCGTTCGACGCCGCCGTCCCGGTCGAATTCTGGCGGGAAGTGGTCGACCGGGCGGCGGTCGAGGCGCCCGATACGCTCCTCCTGGCCGAGGCCTTCTGGCTCATGGAAGGATACTTCGTCCGGACACTCGGAATGCACCGGGTCTACAATTCCGCCTTCATGATCATGCTCCGGGACGAGGACAACGCCAAGTACCGCAAGGTCATCAAGGACACCCTGGAATTCGACCCCGAAGTCCTCAAGCGCTACGTCAACTTCATGAACAATCCCGACGAACGGACGGCGGTCGAGCAGTACGGCGACGGGGGCAAGTATTTCGGGATCTGCACGATGCTGGCCACGCTTCCGGGCCTGCCGATGGTCGGCCACGGCCAGGTCGAAGGCTATAAGGAAAAATACGGCATGGAGTACCGGCGGGCTTATTACGACGAAACGCCCCGCCCCGACCTTCTCGAGGAACACCGCCGAAGGATCTTCCCGCTCTTCCACCGCCGCCGGCTTTTCGCAGGAGTGGAGCATTTTCTGCTCTACGATTTTTACCGGCCGGAGGGCGCGGTCGATGAAAACGTCTTCGCCTATTCCAACGGCAACGGCGGCGAGCGGACGCTGATCGTTTACCATAACCGGTTCGCCGAAACGCAAGGCTGGATCCGAACCTCGGCCGCCTATGCCGAAAAGACGGACAGCGGCGAGGGCCGCCGCCCGGTCCGGAAATTATTGAATGAAGGGCTGAACGTCTCCGGCGATCCGGAAGCCTGGGTTGTATTTCGGGATTTTGTCTCGGGGCTTGAATACATCCGGAGATCCCGCGACCTGGCCGAGAAGGGCCTGGACCTGAAGCTCGAAGCCTACCAGTGCGCGGTCTTCGAGAAATTCCGGGAGGTCCGCGAGGACGGCCGGCGTCTTTTTTCCCGGATCGCCGCGGAACTCTGCGATCGGGGCGTCCCGGACCTGGAGCGGGCCGCCGTCGACCTCTGGGCCGGGCCTGTGCGCGACGCCTTCCGGGAATTGGTTCATCCCGGATTCCTGGAATGGCTGATGGGCCGGAGGGTCTGGAAGAGGGGCGGACCGGCCGACATCGAGGTCGGAAGCCAGGTCGAAGAGAAGGCCGGGCGACTGGCCGCGGCC
>JAFGEN010000351.1 GCA_016931595.1 Candidatus Aminicenantota bacterium
ATGGCGAGCCGAGTTTTTTTAGCCCTACCCATGACGTTTGCATTCGGGGGGAGAGGTGAGGCGAAGGGCTCGCGATTCCGGGTCCTGCCGCGGAGTATTTGTCCTCGCTGCAGGCACACCTCAAATCGAGTGTATCCCCCTACTTGCCGGGCCAAAACAAAGGGGTCAGGTCTTGACTTTTTCCGCGGCCTGGGCAGCGCGTAGGGATTCATCTTGCTTATTTGACTCTCCCCGGGGGAAAAGATATCTTTAGGCTTCGAAAAGGAGCCTCCATGAGCCCGAGAAAAATTTCAAAGAAGGCCGCGAAAACAACAAAAAAACAATCCAAGCCCGTTCATAAACCAGAGCCTCCCCGTGCTGAAATCGGCATTTTCGGCGGGACGGGCCTGTATGAGATCGAGGGCATTCACGACCTGAAAGAAGTCCGGTTGAAAACGCCCTGGGGCGATCCCTCGGACGAATTCATCCTGGGCATTCTAGAGGGCCATCGGGTGGCCTTCCTCAGCCGCCACGGCCGGGGACACAGGTTCAGCCCGTCGGAAATCAATTATCGGGCCAATGTCTATGGGTTCAAGATGCTCGGCGTCGACCGGTTGATTTCGGTCAATTCGGTCGGCTCGCTTCGGGAGGACATTCGGCCCCGCGACATCGTCTTTGCCGACCAGTTCATCGACAAGACCAAGCGCGATTCCACCTTTTTCGGAGAGGGCTGCGTCGCCCATATCTCGCTGGGCGATCCGGTTTGCCCCCAGTTGTCCAGGCATTGCCACAAGGTCGCCGTTTCCCTGGGCATTCGCTCGCGCCTCGGGGCGACCTATGTCTGCATGGAAGGCCCGGCCTTTTCCACCCGGGCCGAATCCAAGATGCATCGCATCTGGGGCGGCGACCTGATCGGGATGACCGCGGCGACCGAGGCGAAGCTTTTCCGCGAGGCGGAGATTTGCTACACGACGATGAACCTGGCCACCGACTATGACACTTGGCGTCCGGACGACGAAGGCGTCACCGTCGGAATGATCTTCGAAAACCTGCGGGAGAATATCTCCAAGGCCAAGGCGGTCATCCGCAAGGCCCTGGCCAACCTCCCGCCCCACGACGACGCGGCTTGCCACTGCCGCCGTGTCCTTTCGGCCGCCGTTGTTACCGCGGCCCATTGCGTCCCCCCGGCGACAAGAAAGAAACTCGCCCTCTTCGTCCCCGAATACAGGATCGGCAAATGAGCCTGGTCATTGTCGGGTCGGTCGCCTTCGACACGATCGAAACGCCGGAGGACCGCCGGGAGCGCATCGTCGGCGGCTCCTGCACGTACAGCGCCCTGGCCGCCAGCTTCTTCACTCGGCCGAAGATCGTCGGTATCGTCGGCGAGGATTTTCCGAAGGAAACGGCCGCTTTGATGAAAAGGCGGGGCATCGACCTCAAGGGTCTGAAAATCGTCCCGGGCGGAAAAACATTCTACTGGGAGGGACGCTACGGCGACGACCCCAACCAGCGCGACACCATGCGGCTGGACCTGAACGTTTTCGGGGATTTTCAGCCGAACCTCCCCCCGTCCTACCGGAAGCCCGATATCCTCTTCCTGGCCAATATCGGGCCGTCTCTCCAGGAGCATGTCCTGTCCCAGGTCGCCCGTCCCCGTCTCGTGGCCATGGATACCATCCGCCACTATATCGAGACCGAGCCCGAGTCGCTCGACCGGGTTCTTCGAAAAACGGACATCTACTTCGCCAACGATGAGGAAGCCCGGTTGATGACCGGAGAGCGCAACTTGATCCGGGCCGGCCGGCTCCTCCTGGAACGCGGGCCGCGCCTGGTCGTCCTGAAGAAAGGGGAGCATGGAGTCCTCGTCTTCAAGAAGGATTCGCTGTTTGCGTTTGTGGCCCACCCCTGCGATGGCGTCGTCGACCCGACCGGGGCGGGGGACAGCTTCGCCGGCGCGTTCCTGGGCTATCTCGACCGGGCCGGTGACTTCCGGGCGTCCTCCATCCGCCGGGCCGCCGTCTACGGGAGCGTCCTGGCTTCGTTCACGATCGAGGACTTCGGCATCGAGCGTCTTGCGGCCTTGAAAAAATCCGACATCGAAGGCCGGTTCGCCTATTTAAAGAAGATCGCATCCATATAGCCATACGGTCTTGATTCTCACCGGGAGGTTGAAATGGCCCTTATTCCCCAGCCCGTCGAGCCGTTCCGGATCAAAATGGTCGAATCGGTCGGCCGAACCACCCGCCGGGAGCGCGATAAGCTCCTCCGGGCCGCCGGCTTCAACGTCTTCGGACTCCCGGCCGAAAAGGTTGCAATCGACCTTCTGACCGACTCGGGCACCTCGGCCATGAGCGACCGTCAATGGGCCGGGATCATGATGGGCGACGAATCCTACGCCGGAGCCCGGAGCTTTTACCGTTTCGAGAAAGCGGTCCGGGACATCTTCGGCTTCGCCTTTGTCATCCCCACCCACCAGGGACGGGCGGCCGAAAGGATTCTCTTCGAGACCCTGCTGGATTCCGGAAGCATCGTCCCGAACAACATCCATTTCGACACGACCCGGGCCAATATCGAGTTCCGGAAGGCCAAGGCCGTCGACCTGGCCGGAGCCGAGGCCTACGACCCGGACGTCGAGCTGCCCTTCAAGGGCAACATGGACGTCAAAAAGCTCGAGGCCTTTCTTGATCGATACGGCCGTCGCGTCCCCCTCGTGATGCTGACCGTGACCAACAACAGCGGCGG
>JAFGEN010000071.1 GCA_016931595.1 Candidatus Aminicenantota bacterium
CCCCCCCCCTCGTCCTGACCTTCATGGGGCTTCTTTTGGGAAGCTTTTTCTGGTTCGGGTTAAAATTCAACCTCATCTTCTGGCCGCTCCTGGCCGTCGCCGTTTATTCCCTCTGGTCCAAGGTCCGCCCCCGGGGCCGGCTTCTGTTCCTGATCGTCCCGGCCTTGGCCGGAATGGGGCTTTTTTATTATTCGGTCTGGAACATGTACGGCACGCTGTCGCCGTTCGCCGTCTACGAGGGGGTTCTCGAGCCGGGCCAGGCCCGGGCCGTCGCCCAATCCTTCCTTGACCTGCCGTTGTCCAGCCGGATCGATACGTTCCTCGATTATTTCCTCGACCAGCGCGACGGGCTCCTGCTCTACGCGCCCTTCTGGCTGTTCATGATCCCCGGCTTCATCGCCCTGTTCCGCAAAGGCAGGAAAGCCCTTCCGGATCTCGCCGGCCTTCTCCTGATCGCCGGACCGTTCATCCTGAATTACGCCTTCTTCACTCACCGCCAGGGCTTCTGCCCCCAGGGGCGGGTCCTCACCCCGGTCTCCTGGGTTGCCGCGATCGCCCTCGGATATTTCCTCGAATTGAAGGGCAAGCGCGTCTTCGGCTGGATGTTCGGCGTCTGTGTCGCGGCGGCAGGGGCCGTGTCCTGGATCCTCCTGCGTCATCCGGAATATCTTTACCAGCCGACGACCCATGATTACATGACCCGGGCCGGCGACCTGTTCGTCCATCTGGGAAACGTCCGGGTGTTTCTTCCGCCGCTGCTGCCGTCCTTCATCAAGATGGACAATTCCGGATATGCGCCGAACTTCATTTGGGTCGGGCTGGCCGCCCTCTTCGTTCTGGCTTGGTTCCTGTTCGGAAAAGGCCGGGACAAACCGCTGTCCGGCCGCTTCCACGGGATCGCAGCCGCCGTCCTGCTTGCCGCCGGAATCCTCCTCTGGGTCCTGTTCCCCCGCGTCCCGCTTTACCCGTCTTGGGCCGTCCGCTATTCGACGGGCGGATCACTCGGATTCTACATGATGCCGATGGGCCGGGGCGTGGTGGCTAAAAATGACGGAGAGATGTACCTCCACTTCGAAAAATCCTACCGGTTCGTCTTCGCCTCGCGCGAACAGCTCGACCGCATCCGGCTCGCCTTCGGGTCGGAGAAGGGCGGACACGAAATCGGCCTTCGTTATTTCGACGAACCGCTGCGGACGCCCGGATTGGATCCGGACGACGGCGCCGGCGCAACATTCGTCCGGACCAACAGGGAAATCCGGGAAATCGTCTTCGCCCCGGAAGCATTTTACCGGCTCAAAGGGCTGTATCTTTACCAGATCGAGCTGTCGCTCAAGAAACTCACCGACGAAAACCTGCTCGACGACCCGTATTATTTCCAGATTTCTCCCGGCCGGCTTAAATAACGGGAAGCCGTTCGGGCGGAATCCTGGTCTTGCATTGCCGGTTGATCTTCGCAGGAAACATCCGGTTTCCTCGAATATTTTGGCAAAAAACGCCGGAGACGGGACACGGCCGCGGCGAGCGGGGGTAGGCATCGAGATCGCACGACAGCGGCATTTTTCCTTTTTTCGCCTTGATTTTTTCCCAAGCCAGGGCGCCGATCATGGCCGCGTTGTCGGTACAGAGCTTGGGCGAAGGCAGAGCAAAAGGCAGGCCTTTTTCGCCGGCCGTTTTTTCAAAGGCCGCCCGAAGGCGGGCGTTCCTGGCCACACCGCCGCAGAGAACGAGCGAGCGGGGGTGAAAGGCGTCGACGGCCCGGACGGCGTTTCCGAGGAGGGCCCGGACGACGGCGGATTCAAAGCCGGCCAGAAAATCGGGAAGGGCGGACGATTCCCGACCCAGGTTGTGTTCCCGAACATGCTTGATCGCGGCCGTCTTCAGGCCGCTGAAGCTGAAATCGAGACTCCGGTCGCTCATCCGCGGCAGGGCGAAGGGAAAGCGGCCCGGGTCGCCGTTTTGGGCCAGCCTCTGGATGACCGGCCCTCCGGGATAACCGAGGTCGAGGAACTTGGCGATTTTGTCCAGGGCTTCCCCGGCCGCATCGTCCCTTGTCCGGCCGACGGCGCGGTAATGCAGCTTTTTTTTCAGCAGAAAGAGCGAGGTGTGCCCGCCCGAGACGACCAGGGCCAGGGCGGGAAACGGCAGGTCCGGTTTTTCGAGAAAGGCGCTTTCGATGTGGGCCTGGACGTGGTCGATGCCGAGCACGGGTTTCCGATGATAAAACGCCAGCCCCTTGGCGAACGATAATCCGACCAGGAGCGACCCGATCAAGCCGGGGCCCTGGGTGACGGCGAAAAAATCCATCTCGTCCAGCGGGACTCCGGCCGTTTTCAAGCTTTCCCGGACCACCGGCGTGACGGCTTCGAGATGGCGGCGCGAGGCCAGCTCGGGCACCACCCCGCCGTAAGGGGCGTGGACCTCATCCTGAGACAGGACGACGTTGCTCAGGACGCACCGGTCGTCCCGCAGGACGGCGGCCGAGGTTTCGTCGCAAGACGTCTCGATCGCCAGGAGGTGCCGCGCGCTCATGATTCCTCGGGCTGATTTCCCCGCCGCTCGACCTCAGGCCCGGCGGAGGGCCTCCAGGCTCTCCGGGTACGGAGGCCGGGCGACGCCCTTTTCCGTGATGATCCCGGCGATGTAACGGGCCGGGGTCACGTCGAAAGCTGGATTTCGGACTTGGGCCGCGGGGGGAACGATCAAGCGCCCGTTGATCTCCCGGACTTCAGCCGCCGGACGCTCCTCGATCGGAATGCCGGTTCCATCGAGCAGCGAGAAATCGAAGGTGCTGAGAGGAGCGGCAACGTAAAAAGGCAGGCCGTTTTCCTTGCAGAGCACGGCCGCGGAATATGTGCCGATCTTGTTGGCCGCGTCACCGTTTCGGGCGATCCGGTCGGCCCCGACCACGGCCAGGGAGATCTCGCCCCGGTGCATGAGCCAGCCGGCCATATTGTCGGTGATGACCTTGTAGGGGATGCCGATCCTCTCGAGCTCCCAGGCGGTCAGGCGCGCTCCCTGAAGGAACGGCCTCGTCTCGTCGGCGAAGACTGAAAATTTCCGGCCGGCTTCCCAGGCCGCCCGAATGATCCCGACGGCCGTGCCGTACCCGGCGGTGGCCAGACCCCCGGCATTGCAGTGGGTCAGGACCGAATCGCCGTCCTTGATCAAGCCGGATCCGTGGCCGCCGATCCGGCGGCAGATCTCTTCGTCCTCACGGTCGATCTCGACGGCCTCGGCCGCCAGACGCTCCTGCAGCTTTTTCAGCGGATCGCCGCGATGGATTTCAAAAACCGCTTTCATCCGCTCGAGCGCCCAGAAAAGATTCCGGGCGGTCGGGCGGGTCCGGTGGAGTCGGTCATGGATGCGGGTGAAAGCGGCGTCCAGGTCGTCGCCGGCCTTCACCTGGAGCATTCCGAGGGCGACACCCATGGCCGCGGCCACGCCGATCGCCGGGGCGCCGCGGATGACCATTGTCTCGATGGCTTCGGCCGCTTGGTCAACGGTGCGGCATTCGACGTAGGTTTCCTCGAGCGGCAGCTTCCGCTGGTCGATCATGACGATTTTATCGCCGGCCCATTCA
>JAFGEN010000352.1 GCA_016931595.1 Candidatus Aminicenantota bacterium
AGGGGTTGGAATGTTGACACTCCAGGGAGGGCATGGGAATATACAGCCATGTCGAAACGCCGCGCTCCCCTCTTTGTCCTGTCGGCGGCTCTCTCCGTTCTTCTCCTGATCGCCCTTTTCCGTCGGATCGATCCGGGCGATTACGGCCGGATGCTGGCCTCGGTCCATCTTCCGTCCCTCCTGGCTTACATGGCCGTCAACCTGGCCGGCGCGGCGCTTCGGGCCTGGCGCTACCGGATCCTGCTTCGGCCCGTCCCCGTCGGCTGGGGAGAGATTTTGACCGCGACCCTGGTCCGCAATGCGTTTGTCGACCTCCTCCCCGCCCGGATCGGAGCCCTTTCCTACGTTTACGTCCTCAATGACCGGCTGGAGAAGCCGTTCGGCGATACCGCATCCTCGTTCGCGGTCTCTTTCGTCTTCGATTTTCTGACCCTGGCCCCGTTCGTCCTTCTGGCCGCCTGGATTGTGGGCTTTTCCGCCGCCGGAATTCCGGCCGCTGCGCTGATTGCAGCCGCGGCCGCATTTTTTATCATTTCCGCCCTGGTTGCTTGGAAAATAGCCGTCCTGGTCCGCCTTGGAGCGGGTCTGCTCCGGTCCGGAATGAAGAAAACAGCCGCCGCCCGGCGGCCGTCCGTCATTCGAGCCTTTGAAAATCTCGACAGGGCTGCCGAAGCCCTCGAAAAGACCAGAAAACGGGGCGCATATCCTTCGGTGTTCCTTCTTTCTCTCCTGATCCGCCTGGCCAAGTACGGTTCGCTCTTCTTTCTGTTTTTCGCCGTTCTCCGAAGCCAGGGCATCTCCTGGGAGGGAATGAGCTTCTGGAAGACCGTCCTCGGCCTGACCGGAGCGGAGCTGACCTCGGCCCTGCCGGTCAAAGGCCTGGCCGGATTCGGAACCTGGGAGTCCGCCTGGGCCGCCGCCCTTCAGTGGATGAAGTTCGATCCCCGCTTGGCGGTTCTTTCCGGATTGGGAATTCATTTGATCACGAACCTGTTTGAATACGGCCTCGGCCTATCCGCCCTGGGCCATCTGGCGTTCCGCCGAAAACGTGATAAGATAGCCCGGATTCCATGACCGTTTTCGAGGACCGTTTCCAGCTTGGACCTGAGGCCTATGCCTCTGTCCTGGACGCCGCTCTGTCCCGGGGCGGCGATTTTGCCGAGCTGTTCCTCGAGTATCGTCTTCATTCCTCCGTCCTGATGGAGGAGGACATCCTCAAGGAGACAAGCGAAAGCGTCAGTCTTGGGCTCGGGGTCAGGGTTTGGTCGGGTGAGAGAACGGGCTATGGCCACACCAACGACCTGTCCCCCGAGCGGATGGTTCGGGCGGCCCGTTCGGCCGCGGCCGTCGCATTCGGCGGCGGGCCTTCGGTTTCGCGGCCGGAATTCGCCCCCATCGCCCCTTTGACCGGCATCTATCATGAGGATTCGCCGGCTTCCGCCGCCGACCTAGAGGCCAAGATCGACCTCGTCCGCCGGGCTTATGCGGCCTGCCTCGGCCGATCTCGGGAAATCAAAAAAGCGCGAGCCGCCTGGGGCGACGCGGTCCAGCATTTGACCGTCGTCAACTCCGAAGGATTGATCGTTTCGGACGTCCGTCCGATGGTCAAGCTGACCTGTCTCGGCATCGCCGAGCGGGGATCCGTCCGGGAATATGGATTCTCCGGCGGCGGAGGCCGGGCCGGCCTGGAAGTCTTCGGCGGCCTCCAGGAACCCGAAGTGCTCGGCCGGGAAGCGGCCGATGAAGCCGTTCGTCTGCTCGAGGCCGGGGATGCTCCGGCCGGCGAAATGCCCGTCATCCTGGCCCCGGGGCATGCCGGTGTTCTGATCCACGAAGCGGTCGGGCATCTCCTGGAGGCCGATTTCCATCGGAAGAAAACGTCGGTTTTCTGGAATAAAATGGGGGCCCGGGTAGGCTCGAATCTTGTCACGATCTACGATGACCCGACGATCCCGTCGGCCCGAGGATCATACGCGGTGGACGACGAAGGGACCATCCCGTCCAAAACGCTTCTCATCGATCAGGGAATCGTCGCCGGTCTTCTGACCGACAGAATGTCGGCGAAAATCCTCGGCCGGCCTCTCACCGGACATGGCCGCCGCCAGGGCTACGCAGACATTCCGATTCCCCGGATGGCCAATACCTTCATCGCCGCCGGGCCCCACGACCCGGCCGAGATCCTGGCCTCCGTTAAAAAGGGCTTTTTCGCCTCCCGGTTCACCGGCGGCCAAGTGGAGGATTCGGGAAAATTCACCTTTTCGGTGAGCTCCGGCTGGCTGATTGAAGACGGCCGGCTGACCCGTCCGGTCAAGCAGGCGACTCTGATCGGGACCAACATCGACATCCTCAACCGGATCACGATGGCCGGGAACGACCTCCTCTTCGGCCAGCCGACGGGCACATGCGGAAAGGAAGGCCAGGAAGTGCCAGTCAATGACGGCTGTCCAACCCTGAAAATCTCTTCGATGACCGTTGGGGGGCGGACATGAGGAGTCCCCGTCCGGAGGCCGACTTGAAATCGATGGCCGAAGCCTTCGTCAGGTACGGAATGGCCTGCGGGGCGGATGAAATCGAAGTCGGCGTCGGCGATGACATCGAATTCGGAGTCGACGTCCGTCTCGGTGAAGTCGAAAACGTGGTCGAGGCGTCGACCCGGTCCGTCGGACTCAAGGTGATCAGGGACGGTCGGACCGCCTCGGCCGGATCTTCCGACCTTTCTCCGGATACCATCGAGCGCCTCATCCGAAACGCCGTCCGCAGGGCCGCTCTCGCCAGCCGGGACGAACATTCCGGACTGCCCGAAACGTCTCCGTCGTCCATCGATCCTCGGCCGCTCGACCTTCACGATCCGGCCGTCGAAGAGATGGAGCCCGGGACGAAAATCGACCTGGCCCTGAAAACGGAGCGGATCGCCCTGTCCGATTCTCGAATCGTCAATTCCCACGGCGCCTCCTGCAACACCCACATCGGACACGCCGTCCTGGCCAACTCCAAGGGCTTCTTAGGCGAATACTGGAAAACATATGCCGGTTTGAACGTCAGCCTCCAGGCCGGCTCGACCGACGACCTCGTCGAAGATTTCTGGTTTTCCTCCAAGATCCACCTGGCCGACCTGGCCTCTCCCGAACAGATCGCCCGGACGGCTGTGGAACGGACCGTCCGCCACCTGAAGCCCCGGAAGATCCGGACGCAACGCGTTCCGGTGATCTTCGACCCGCTCATGTCCTCCAGCCTGCTCGGATTTTTATGCGGGTGCCTGACCGGTACGGCGGTTTACCAGAAAGCGACATTCCTGGCCGACCGCCTGGGTGAGAGAATCGGAGGCGAAACTCTGACGCTCATCGACGACGGTCTCCTCCCCCGCCGGCTGGGCTCGAGCCCGTTCGATTCCGAAGGAGTCCCGTCGCGTCGGACGGTTGTGGTCGAACATGGGATCCTGAAGACCTTTCTTTGCAACACGTACGCCGGCCGGAAAATCGGGCTTCCCTCGACCGGGAACGCGGATGGAGGGGGCGTCGGTCCGAGCAACTTCTACCTGGAGCCCGGACCGTATTCCCCCGGCGAAATCATCCGGTCGACGGAGAAAGGGCTTTTCCTCGTCCGGACCCTGGGCCAGGGGATGAACCCGGTGTCCGGAGATCTTTCCCGGGGCGCCTTCGGAATCTGGATCGAGAACGGGGAACCGGCCTACCCGGTCTCGGAAATCACCGTCTCCGGCAACCTGGGCGAGATTCTGCACTCCATCGACATGATCGGAAACGACCTTGAGTTCGACGGCTCGGTCTGCGGACCGACGATCAAGGTCGCGGAAATGCAGATTGCCGGACATTGACCGAAGACCGGGGGAATAACCCGATGAACACCCGGACCGAAAAAGCAAAACAGTTTTTTCACGATGCGGCGCTCGTCGTTGCGGGAGGGGCGGTCATGGGAGCCGGGTATGCGATGTTCCTGATCCCGCACCATTTCGTCCCCGGCGGCGTGTCGGGCGTGGCCATCATCATTAACTCCCTGACCCGTCTTCCGGTCGGAACGCTGATCCTGGTCCTCAATATTCCGGTATTTGCCCTCGGTTATAAGATCATGGGCCGGACCTCGGCTGTCCGCGGCCTGGCCGGGTTGTTCGTCTCCTCCCTTTTCATCGACCTGTTCAACGAAGTGATCGGACTGCCGTCGGCGACCGGCAACGTCCTTCTGGGGGCGATTTACGGCGGAATCCTGCTCGGAACGGGGTTGGGCCTGGTCTTTCGAGGCCGCTCCTCGACGGGCGGCTCGGACATCATCGGCCAGATTCTCAACCGCTACACGGGGTTATCGATCGGGATGACGATCATGATCGTCGACTTTTTCATCATCTCGGCCTCAGGGTTCGTCTTCGGCCGAGTCGAAGCCCCCTTGTACGGTTACATCGTCCTGTTCGTGTCCTCCAAGGTGATCGACATGGTCCTGGAGGGCTGGTCATTCACCAAGATGGCGATCATCACTTCGAGCCGCGTCGAGGAAATTCAAGAATTCATCGTCAAGACCCTGGACCGGAGCGGAACGGCCCTCCGGTCCAGGTCCCTTTACCTGAACCGCGAAGGCGAGACCATTATCACGGTCCTCTCTCCCAAGCAA